>JBGCEU010000042.1:0-42900 GCA_045106535.1 Akkermansiaceae bacterium
TCACTGAATCACCGGATTACACCATGCTCTCCTTCTCCACCTGCTGGAATAACTCCCGCCATAACGAAGGCGAGGAACTTATCGACGAGATCCTTGGGCTCGGGTTCGATACCATGGAGCTGTCCCACGGGATGACGATTAGCAAGCTGCCCGGCATTCAAAAAGCTTACCGCGAGGGGAAATTCCGTTGCTCCGGAGTACACAACTACTTCCCCTCTCCTGTCGAGGTGATGATTGATGCCCCCGATGCTTACGAGTTCAGCTCGCACCGCGCCTACGACCGCGAACGCGCCATGGAAATGACGCTCAAAACCCTCGAAATCGCCGCTGAGTTCAATGCCCAATACCTTGTCATGCATATGGGATCTGTTCCCATGCCATCAAAAAAATGGACTAAGCGACTCACCGCCATGGTTAAGGAAGGCAAACAACTCACCCAAGAGTATGCCAAAGCGAAAGTTGAGTTTGTAAAGAAGCGTGAGAAAATAGCCCCGCTCTACTACCAGCGTGCCATCGAAGCGCTAGAGCAGCTATCAGAGAAAGCCGCCGAACTAGAAATCCCACTCGCTGTGGAATCTCGTAGTCGATTTGAAGACGTGCCCAGCGAAAGCGAAATGGTCAGCCTGCAAGAGCATTTCAAAGACAACCCATGGGTAGGATATTGGCATGACTTTGGCCACGTGCAGCTGAAGCACAACCTTGGACTGTTAGATCACGACCAGTGGTTGGAAAAAATGGCACCCTATCTGATTGGCTGTCATGTCCATGACGTCCATTGGCCGGAGCGTGACCACCGGGTGCCACTGACCGGAGAACTTGATTTTAAAAAGCTCCTCCGCCACATCGATCCCAATAAACCCTTTGTCTGGGAGCTATCTCCGACACGTAAATCGGATCAGATCGTAGAGGCACTGCAGGTCTGGAAAGCGATGTTTCCTGAAACATTGTAGACCCGTCAGATCCCTAACGTGTCTATGACCGCCTCACGTTTGAGGCGAAGCTCGCGCCACTCGTTGACAAGTCGTGATGCCTCGATGACACCACAACCCGATGGAATGGAGACCTGCTCTCTACCCCAGTGAACTCCACGGATAGCTACTACGGATGTAAACACTCCATTTTCGAGCAAGCCAAACGGCGCGCCAAAGCAGGGAGGACAACCAAGCCGCTCACGCCACTCAGCAAGTAGACTCATCGTTTCCTCGGTGCGTGGAAGCGGCCCAAGAGCCGGTGTGGGATGAAGTCGTTTGATAAGTTCGTCCACAGTGCGTTCACTGAATAGCTCAACGTTGATAGGTGTGTGGAAATGCACCAGCTGACCAAGGTCGAGAATACTACGCTGGCCACGGCTCACATTTCCGATGTCCGAGAGCTTGGCGACGAGTGTCTGCGCCACGAACTCGTGCTCTCTGATCTCTTTTCCATCGACAGCAAAGACCTCGCGCTCGTCCGCTTTCGCAGTACCCGCCAACGCCATGGTCGTCATGTTTTTGCCATCAAGCTGAAATAAGACTTCGGGCGTTGCACCACAAAATCCCAGCCCCTCTCGACGCCATCCATATGTGTGAAAGGGAGCCCCCAACGGAGCCATACTTACAAGTAAATCTCGCCCTCTTCCTTTCTGGAAAACACCACGCTGAGTCGCGACGGGCACTGACTTCTCCATGACTCCACGACTGATCATTTCGTTGATCTCAGCAAATACCTTAGCAAAGCCATCTGTCTCCAGCTCACTCCATTCGATCTCGTAGTCGCCAGCGGTGATACCAATATCCGCCAGACAAGAAACTTGCTCAACACGATCAGGAATTTTCCATGGACGTGGATCGGACAGGGCAAAATCATTGCAGTAGAATGCTGTTTTGTCTTCAGGAGGTTCTGACGCCTGCTCAAACGGACCAAAACCGACCGTGTATTCACCGTCGCCTGATTTTAAAAATGCTAATTCCGTTTCTTGCACAGCACCAGTCAACAGAGCGAAGGGGTAAGAACCAAGATTATTTTGTCCATTGGGCAATTTGGTATTTGGTATTTGGTATTTGGAACTTAAAAAGAAGATGTGGGTCGCATTCCGGAGGAAACCATCGAACTCGTTCTAGCCAGCACGGACATCGTGGATCTGGTCGGTTCTTATTTGCCTCTGAAACGCGCGGGATCAAACTTCAAGGCGAACTGCCCATTCCATAACGAGAAGACACCATCGTTCATGGTCAACCCAGCACGGCAGTCCTACCACTGCTTCGGCTGCGGTGAGGGCGGCAGTGCCATCGGTTTCGTGATGGCGTATGAGAACCTACCGTTTCCCGATGCGGTGAAAAAACTCGCTGCTCGCTCGGGTGTCCAGATTCAGGAGGAGGCGTATGACCCGGAGGCGGACAAGCGGCGGAAAAAACGGTCGCGTCTACTTGAGCTACACAACCATTGGGCGCGGCACATGTATGATTTACTTCTTAAGTCTCCAGATGCGCAGCACGCAAGAGATTACTTAAAATCGCGTGGCTACGGTAAAAGCATGGCGGAACGTTGGGTGGTTGGCTGGATGCCTAACAACCCGAGCGTATTTCTCGACTGGGCACGTGAAAAAGGTTTCTCCGGCCGTGAACTCTGTGACAGCGGACTGGCTGCACTCAAAGACCAGAACAGCGCGCGTGGCGGCATTTACGTCCGCTTCCGCGACCGGCTGATGTTCCCCATCCACAACGACTATGGAGACATCATTGCCTTTTCTGGTCGGCAGCTCAGAGAGGATCCGAACACAGGAAAATACATCAACTCACCGGAGACGCTGCTGTTTAAAAAATCCAAGACCATCTTCGGACTCGATAAAGCACGGCGTAGCATGACCAAGGACAAGTTTGCCTTGCTCTGCGAAGGACAAATTGACGTCATCGCGTGCCATGAAAGCGGACTAACAAGTGCCATCGCCACCCTGGGGACAGCCTGCACTCCCGAACACGCCCGCTTACTAAAACGCTACACTAATGATGTAGTGATCTGCTTTGATGCTGACGCTGCGGGCTTCAAGGCAGCTGACAAAGCGTTTTCTATCCTCGCGCCTGAGGGTATGCACATCCGCATGGTTGCCATGCCCCAAGGCGAAGACCCAGACTCCCTTATTAAAAGCCAGGGTGCTGATGCCTTTAGAAAATTAGTGGAATCCGCACGTGAGTATTTTTCTGTCAAACTTGCCCATGAAGCCGCGACTCGCGATCTTAACTCGGTGCGTGAGCAGGCAGCACTCGCCAATGAGCTTGCGGCACTCATGGTACATGTCGGCGACAAGATGACCAAGGAGGCACTCATTAACCAGGTGGCTACCAGGCTCGGCATAGGTTCTGAGGAATTACGTGGCGGCGTGGTGCAAGCTGAGAAGGATGCGGCAAAGAGTAAGTTCTTTGAAAATCGACAACGTGCCCGCGACGAAGAGCCACAAGCAGTGAAAAGTCTTCCCACTGAGATCAACGGCCCAGTGGCTTACCTTTGCCATCTTGCACTCACCTCGCAGGAGGCGCAGGACTGGCTGGGCGAGCAGCTTGAATCTCTTATCGAGCCTCTCGAATCTCTACCCGGCGGATCTATCTTGCGTAAAATCCTCAGTAAATCACCCGATGCATCAAAGCCATCTGCCATTCAGGCGTTCGTTTCTTCAATGGAAGAGCAGGATCAAATCGCGCTACGCCTCATACTGGAGCAGGAAACACCACCTAACGCCGTGCGTGCCGCCGAGGAAACCACAGCGATGCTGGTAAGCACACATTTCCAGAACAAGGAGGCGGCGATACGCGCGAAACTGCGCCAGCCCGATCTCTCTTCCGAACATATGGTAGCACTGATGAATGAGGCAAAGGACTTGCAGGATATTCTAAAGAATCTCCAGCAGAGGTTTATCAGGTAGGGTTGTGGAGTGCGAGTTTGTAACTCGCGGCTGCCTATCGAGCGGCCTGCATGAGCAGAGTGCTTGATTCTCCGCCCGACAGTGAGATGCGGACAGAATGTCCGCGCCCCCATAAAAAAAACGGAGCCCAGAAGGACTCCGTTTTGGAAATAATAGATGACGCCCTGTTTCTACTGGGTCACTGGCTTTGCGAGCACAACTGCGTCACCAGGCTGAACCACCATACCAGGTGTCATGCTCTGGTAATCAACATCGGTCATTACACGACCCGCCTCGATGGCGTTGATCTTAAGGCGACCGACAAAGGTGTTACCTCGCTTAACGATCAGCTGGGATGCTGCATCAAGGGGCATTTTTTTAGGAACGCTAACAACGGCAAAACCCCAGTCGTGATTGACCGCAGTGATCGTTCCTTGCAGGGCATTTGCACGGATGCGTGCTGCACGCTTCTCCATGCGAGTTCCAAGCTCTGTGATTTGACCCGTCTTGGTTTCAACACGCTTACCCGCAGCCTCCGTGAGTGATTGAAGCTCTTCCAGCTTACGGTTGGCTTTTTTCAGATCGTCCTCAAGAGTTTTGACGAGACCTGGAATCTCGTTCAGCTGAACTTTGCGGCCTTGGAATTGCTCCTCGAACTGCTTTTGAATCGCGGCCTTGGTTTTAGCAAAACCATCAATCTTCTCCTGCTGCTCGTCGATCTTGCTCTGCCATGTGGCTGCTTCACGTTTCGCAAGTTTCAGGTTACTCTCAGTGTTGTCGCGGCTTTCTTCGGTTTCGATGAGTTTCTTTTTCGCTGCATCACGTGAGACCTCCATCGCTTTAGCTTCTTTCTTCTTGTTGCGGATAGATGCTTTGCGGTTCTCGTTAGCTTCGTGAAGCTTCTCACGGTCTTCCTTGAGTGTGGTGAACTTGTTCATGGTCTCATATGAGAACCAACCACCGGCGGCAATGGCGACGATGGCGATGACATAAAGTAGTGCTTTCATAGTAAAATAAATATTTTGAGTTTCGTAGGTGTGTGGTGTTTTTGAATCGGCAGGTGCTGCGGTTAGCTCGTGCTGTGTTACGGGGCTGGAGTAGCGGCTGCAGCTGGTTGGGCAGCTTCTTTCTCGGCAACCACTTTATCACCAACTTGTAGAGTCGTTCCCTCGGCAAGCGATTCTAGCACAATGTCAGCGGCGGCACGCCCGGCCTCAACGGCAGTCACCTTAAGTTTGGCGATTGTTTCTCCACCGCGCTTAACTTCGAGTGTAGAGCCTGTGATCACACCCTGCTTGTCTCCTGCTGAGAGAATCACAAAACCCCAGTTACGGTAAACCGAGCTGATGCTGGTGTTGAGCGTGGGATAGGACTTACCCGTTGTGGTGAGTTTGATAAGATTACGAAGATGATCGATACGCTTCTGAGCATTCTTGTCATTGCGAGTCAGGTTAGCGAGCTTTGCCTCTTCTGAAGCAATACCGCTGTTAGCCTGTGAGAGCTGACTTGTCATACGCTTGATTTTAGGAATTAGTTCATCGGGATCAGGTAGTCCCTTGAGTGCATCCTCGGCTGAAGTGATCTCGGTCTCGTTGCTCTTGTGAGTGTCTTTGAGAGCATCAACTTTTTTCTTGGCCTCGTTATATTTCTTGGTGACTTCGGCAAGAACTGTTGCAACTTCTTCTTCCTTGGTGACGAGATCTTTACGCTCTTCATCCGCGGTTTTGAGGCGTGCAACTTGGCCATTGAACTCCTTCGTGGTGCTTTTTTCAGTAGCCTGCTCACCTTGGAAGGTGACTATTTCCTTTTTGTAGGCGTCCTGGTTCTTGTATGCGACAAATGCTGCGGCCGCTAGGAAGACGACTGCGATGGTTCCAAATACTTTAGACATAGTGGTGTTGGGTGTAGGATCGTGGGTTTAGGTGTGTGAAAAACAAAATAGTCGGTCACAGGGGGGCAAGACAACCTCAAATTTGACGAAAGTGAGGTTATTTTTCCTTGTCTTTACAAGGGCTCGACCCGTGCTTAGCCTGCGAACGCCTTTCATGACGACGATTCTTCGCATTTTTTCCTACCTCGGCAAGTATCCCAGACTCGCGACTGCGCAGCTTGTCTGCGCGATTCTCATGACGTTAATGCTTCTCGCGTTTCCCATGATGACGGGACGCGTGACCCGAGAAGTACTTGTGGATGGCCAAATCGATAAGCTAACTCCTTATATCATCGTGGTCGTCGTGGCCTTTTTCTTAAGGGATTTTTTCAATTTCTTGAGGATATTAATCAACAACACCTTTGAGCAGCGCGCGATTTACGATCTTCGATCTGAGCTATATGATAAACTTCAGAGACTGAGATTGAAATGGTTCGATTCAAAACGAACCGGCGATGTTATGACACGGGTTGCGGAGGATGTTCCGCAAATGGAGCGTGTGCTCATTGATGGCATCGAGCAAGGACTGGTGGCATTTTTACAAATACTAATCGTCACCATATTTCTCTACACACGCTCACCGCTACTGGCGACATGTGCTCTGGCTCCTCTACCGTTGTTAGTCATCGGTGCCTGGCTTTACAGTCGTCATGCAGCAAAACGGTATCGTCATGTTAGAAAGGCGACGGGTGAAATGAATGCCATGCTGCACGACAACATCGCCGGCATCCGACAGATCAAATCGTATGCCGCCGAAGACGACGAACACAAAAACTTCAACGAGTCTTCCGGTAAGGTCAGGGATGCAAACCTCGTGGTCATGAAAGCTTGGGCACTCTACTCACCGAGCATGAGCTTTTTCAACTCGATTGGCTACGCGCTGATTCTAGGTGTGGGTGCGTGGCACATCTACAATGGCAACTTGAAAATTGATGTATTGTTAGAGTTTTTCACCATCATTTGGGCACTCTATGAACCGCTTGGCAGACTACACCAGCTTAACCAAATGACGCAGTCATCTCGCGCCGCCGCCGAAAGAGTGTTCACCATTCTGGATGAAGATATCGAAGTGAATGCAACAGACGGGGCTCAGCTACCTCAGCCTGTGCGTGGTCATGTTACGCTTCACAACCTCAGCTTTTCCTATGAATCACAACCCACGCTGAAGAATGTGAATCTTGAGGCAAAACCCGGACAGACCATTGCCTTGGTGGGCTCCACAGGTGCAGGCAAATCTACTATCGTCAATCTACTGTGCCGCTTTTATGAGTATGATAGTGGATCGATTACCATTGATGGTATGGAGCTCAACACCGTCTCAAAAGCATCCTTACGATCAACCATCGGCTATGTGACGCAGGAACCATTCCTCTTTAATGGCCCAGTGAGAGAAAATCTCCAACTCGGCAAACGCGATGCCACTGACGAGGCCATGTGGGTCGCACTCGCTGCCGCTAACGCAGACAAATTCGTCCGCGAACTCGACAACGGACTCGACACCGTTGTGGGTGAACGCGGTGTGAAACTATCCGGCGGGGAAAGGCAGCGGCTATCGATTGCTCGCGCCCTACTCAAAAACCCACCAATACTATTGTTAGACGAAGCGACAGCCTCCGTCGACAGCGAGACCGAGCGACTCATCCAGCAAGCTCTCGACCGGCTGATGGCGAACCGCACCGCCTTTGTCATCGCTCACAGGCTATCCACCATCAAGGATGCCGATTGCATCCATGTGTTAGAAAAAGGCGAGGTCATCGAAAGCGGCACGCACGATGAACTCATGACCCGCGGTGGAAAATACGCACAGCTTTCAAAGCAGTCGTTTTTAGCGGAGTAGGCAGGGACGTTTCTCCGAAACGTCCGGCGGGGTGGAGGTGGATTGCTCTATAACCGTTGTTAGCAGAGTGGATGTCACACCGCCGGACGGTTTGGAAAACCGTCCCTGCCATGCAAAAAACGGCGGTCTGCATAAAGCAAACCGCCGTTTTGAAATGGTGTGTTACCCGATCGATTAACGTGAGTAAAGTTCCACCACGAGCTGGACGTTGACTTGGTGGTCGTGGTCGTCGCCCTCGGGGACGCGTGTGATGCTGCCTTTCATGTCCGCACGATCCAGAGTGAGCCAGTCTTTGAGTGGCACGGCCTGGGTGAGGTCCATGTAGCGGAGGCCTAGCTGCTGTGAGCTTGGCTTATCCTGCACGGTGATGGTGTCACCGGGCTTGCATTGGTAGCTTGGGATGTCCACGCGCTTGCCGTTCACCTCGATGTGGCCATGGTTGACCATTTGGCGGGCGGCGGAGCGGGTGTTTCCAAGACCGAGGCGGTAGCAAACGTTGTCGAGACGGAGCTCAAGAATCTGCACAAGGATGTCACCGGTAATACCGCGGCGGCGTTGTGCTTCCGCGAAGTAGAGGCGGAATTGCTTTTCGAGAACACCGTATTGGAAACGGAGCTTTTGCTTTTCACCGAGCGCTACGGCGTAGTCGGACTTCTTGCGGCGACCTGCGCGGACACCGTGCTGACCGGGAGGGAAAGCGCGGCGCTCAAGCGCCTTGGAAGGTCCGAAGAGTGCGACGCCAAAACGGCGGCTGATTTTGTCTTTGGGGCCAGTATAACGAGCCATGATAAATTAGAATTAAAGGTTAAAATGAGGGGTTAATTACACGCGGCGTGCTTTCTTAGGGCGGCATCCGTTGTGAGGGATTGGAGTCACATCCTTGATAGCAGAGATGTTAATTCCAAGGCCTTGCACGGCACGGACAGCGGACTCACGGCCGGAGCCAGGTCCCTTGACACGGACTTCAGCATCTTTCAGCCCGTGTCCCATCGCTTGGCGGCAAGCGTCTTGGGAGACAACCTGTGCTGCGTATGCGGTGGACTTACGAGAGCCTTTGAAGCCCATCTTGCCGGCACTGGACCAGCCGATGGCATTGCCATTGAGGTCAGTTACGCTAACAAGTGTGTTGTTGAAGGTAGCGGTGATGTGGACGATACCCGTCTGCACATTCTTACTCTTCTTGGCCTTGTGGACGCGAACGCCTTCCTCATCTTCACCGAGAAGTTCAGCGAAAATATCGCGCTTTTTCTCAGGTGCCTTGGGTGCTTCTTCCTCAGTGGAAGCTGCCTCTTCTGTCGTTGCTTCGTCGGCGGCGGCAGGAGTTTCCTCCTTGGCCTCAGTCGCTTCAGCGGCCTCAGATGTAGGCTCTTCTGCAGCCGGAGTTTCGGCTGCGTCGTCTTTGATTTCTTCTTCAGACATAATATAAAGTGGTTAAGTTGCTGATGGCTTACTTCTGGGCGCCGACGGTGCGCTTTCTTCCCTTGCGGGTGCGTGCGTTGGTGCTGGTACGTTGACCACGGACAGGTAGGCCGGATTTGTGACGAATGCCGCGGTAGCAGTTGATCGCCTGGAGGCGCTTCATTGCGGCTTGTTTTTCACGACGGAGGTCGCCTTCAATCAGGATTCCTTCGGAGGTAATCACTGAGGCGATTTTGACGAGCTGTTCTTCTGAAAGCTGGCCGGTGCGGATATCTGAATCCACTCCTGCATGCTCAAGAATACGCTTAGCGGTCTGTTGACCGATACCATAGATGTAGGGAAGAGAGGCTTCGATGCGCTTCTCATTCGGGATTTCGATACCGAAAATACGTGCCATGATCTTGTAGTTTAGCTGTAGTATTAATATGTAGTTGAGGCGTGCTCATAGCCTGATTTAACAGGATATGATAGTCCGTTTGGACAGTCCTGCGCGCCGCGCGGGACGGGGTAGATAGCAGAGTAGACCCGTCTGGCAAGCGAGAACTGACGATTTTTCACGGTAAATCCTGAGGATGCCTGCTGCGCTGGACAGGATTGATAGAATTTTTCAGAATTGGGAAAATGCTGCCAAATTTTGACCAGCTAATCACCAGTTCTGTATACTCTGTTAATTCTGTCTAAAAAAGAGCATTCAAAGGGCGGCTTTTTCGCTCGCAAGGATATCATCCATCGTCTGGCGTGGCCTGATGACACGGGCATCAGCTCCATCGACAAGGATTTCCACTGGAAGGCTACGGGAGTTGTAATTCGATGCCATGACAAAGCCATAAGCCCCTGCACTGAGCAGTGCAATTGCCTCGCCAGGCTCAAAATCTGGCAATTCGCGATCTTGGCAGAAAAAGTCCCCCGTTTCGCAAACTGGTCCGACCACGTCCACGGTGGTTGTTTTTCCATCAGAGGGAGCTTTCAGCGGCACGATCTCGTGATGACCTTCATAAAGTGCAGGACGGATGAGATCGTTCATACCAGCATCGACAATGCGGAATGTCTTGGCGGATCCTTTTTTCTCGTAGAGACAGCGGGTGATGAGCACGCCAGCGTTACCAGCGATGTAGCGACCGGGCTCGAGTAGGATTTTGAGGCCAGTTTTTTTGAGCACAGGCACCACGCCCTCGGCATACTGCTCGATGGTCAGTGGCTTTTTGTCCTCATCTTGCTCTGTCCACCACTGATCTTTGCCCGATTCTAAAGCGGGGTCATAAACGATGCCCACACCTCCACCGATGGAGAAAAACTCGATGCCGTAGGTTTCCTTGAGCTTCGTGGCGAGTGGTGAGACTTTTTCAACCGCTTCGATGAATGGCTGCAGAGACGTGAGCTGTGAGCCGATATGCATCTGAAGACCACGGAGAGAAATGTTCGGCAGTGCTGCTGCACGTGCGTAAGCCTCCTCGATGACTTCAAAATCAACGCCGAACTTATTCTCAGATTTTCCTGTGGAGATATACTTGTGCGTCTTCGCATCGACATTCGGGTTTACCCGGAACGCAACCGGTGCTGTCTTTCCTAGCTCGCTGGCGACTTGGCTGATAAATGCGACCTCTTCTTCGCTCTCCGCATTAAAGCAGTAGATCTCCTCGGTCAGTGCGTATTCGATTTCCTCGCGTGTCTTCCCGACTCCGGCAAAGGTGCATTTCCCTGGATCGCCACCTGCCTCGATAACACGGCGAAGCTCACCACCGGAGACGATGTCAAAGCCACTTCCCTCGTCGGCCAGAAGCTTGAGCACGGAGAGGTTAGAGTTCGCTTTTACTGCGTATTCGATCGCATGATCGATGTCGGCTAGCGCTGTATCCAGCCTACGGTAGTGATCACGAAATGTTCCTGCGCTGTAGACATAGGCGGGTGTGCCGTATTCATCGGCAAGAGTCGCCAAGTCGACATCCTCGCAGTGCAGTGAGCCGTTCTGATAATGAAATGAATGCATGGCGGTGATTTGCACCAGCCGGAGAAAAGTTGCAAGCCTCTACGTGAATACTGCCTTGATCATTTCCAGGCTCTTTTCCTTGGGTAGTGGGCTCAGCTCCATCTGGTTCATCACGTAGGCGAAGGATATGCCGCTCTCAGGATCACCAAAGGCGTGGCTTCCTCCGGCACCTGGATGCCCAAAGCCACGGCGTGACAAGCCATAGTGATGGCGATCTTTTCTTCCAAACTGATCAAGTGGATCGAGCTGAAAACCACAGGAAAATGCGGTGCGCGTCTGGAGTATCTGGTCATCCCCCATCACGATCATCGTCTCCATCCACTTGCGGACATCATCAGAAAAAAATTTGATCGCCCCGCACGCCGCTTGGTAAAACTTCGCCAGTGCTTGAGCCGTGCCGATGCCGCCCATCGCAGGAAGCGCCGCCTGCCACGCCTGCGGTTCGTTCATCTCACGCACCGAGTGCAGCCCACGCGGAGAAAAAAACGCCTGCCTAACAAGAGAACCCTCTCGGTGCAGCTCACCGTAGAAGCCGCTCTGTAAATCACTCTTGTCTTGCTTGCCTGGGTAGAGCCGCGCCACCCGCTCGAATTGCTCTTCAGGTAATCCAATCCACGCGTCCAGCCCAAGTGGCTCGGCGATCTTATCACGCCACACCTGTCCCAGCGTTTCCCCCGAGAGCCTGCGCGCAATTTCATCCAACATGTAGCCAATCGTCCGGGGATGGTAGCCGTGCTTAGTATTCGGTTGCCAATTCGGTGACGTCTGATTTTCAATCGCGTCGATCACCGATGCGTGATCATAAACATCCGCCTTCTTATCCAGCGCAGCTAGGCCAAGCTGATGCGACATGAGCTGCGCAAATGTTGCCTCAGGCTGCGGGAACTCCGGCCATACTCTGGACACCAAATCGGCAGGGGTCAGATTGTTTTCACCTAACAAATACAACACTACTGCTGAGGACAGACCTTTTGTCGCCGAGTAAAACGGCACCATCGTCTCCGCAGTCCACGGGCGCTTTTCCTCACGCTCACTCCAGCCATTGTGCAGGGAGATGATTTCCTCACCACGTTTCCAGACCGACACTGAAGCACCAAGCTCCCCTCGATGGGTGAAGTTTTTCTGAAATTCTTTCTCCAGTTCCTTGAGATTCACACACATTTGTTGCACAGAATGCTTGTAACTGGAAACTGGAAACTGGAAACTTCCCCCATGATCCAGTGCGCGCGCCCTGCCGAGACCCATGAATACATGCCGGCCGATTATTTTAGCCGCCAACACGGGATGGATATTTTCGGAAACGACCAACCTCTGGAAATTGATCTAGGTTGCGGTGACGGCACCTTTCTTTTGAAAATGGCTGAGCATTATCCAGATCGGAATTTCCTCGGTGTAGAGCGCCTGTTAGGCCGCGTCCGCGGAGTTTGTAGAAACATCAATGATCTTGGATTAAAAAACGCGAAAGTGCTCCGACTTGAAAGCCACTACACGGTCGAGTGGCTGCTTGCCCGCAGCTCTGTGTCACGCCTGCACCTTCTCTGCCCAGACCCATGGCCAAAAGCCAGACACCACAAACGCCGCATTGTGCAGCAGCCATTTCTGGAATCTCTCCACAAGCTACTGACACCCGAAGGGGAGTTCCTTTTCAAAACAGACCACCCAGAATACTTCGAGTGGGTGTGCGAGGAGATGGATATGTTCAAAAAATTCCACCGACTACCTTGGCCTGAGGGCGAGGAAGACGGGGCTATTTTTTACCCAAAAACTGACTTTCAAAAACTCTGGGAAAGCGAGGGCAAGGCGATTCACCGTCTACGTTTCGGCAAGGCATAGAAAAGCGGCGAGGGAATACACCGCACGCCGCCCTGAAATTGTTTCGACTACAAATTAATCGAAGTTAGATGGATTGTCGTTAGTATTGCCACCACCTGTCTCGTTAACATCGGGTCCCTTGCTCCAGCAAATCGCTTTTTTCCGGATGAATTCACCAGCTTCGTATGGGTTCTTAATTTGACCATCATAGTCGTAGTCGAGTTCAAGATAATATGGCTCACCCCACGGATCATAGAGTTTGGCACTGTTGCCACTGACGTGCATGCCGTCTTTGTAGCTGGCCTCAGAAGATCCCTTGGGCTCTCCCAACTCGAAGAATTTGATTTTCTTGAAGTTCACTTCGTCTTCTAACCCTGCAAGAACTGACATGATGTCCGTGTTGCTTCGTATTTCAGTGTCTGCGTTAGGCGCACTTCCTGAATAAGGGAGAAAGTTATACTCACTCTCAAAATTGTTGACAGCCACTTCGAAAGCCTGACACACACCTTGAGATTTAGCTATCTTGGCTTTTTTCAATTGCGCCAGAATTGCCGGCGTTCCTAATGCCGCGAGGATAGCGATTATCGCGATCACAACCAGCAGCTCGACGAGGGTGAATCCCCTGCGATGTTTTTTATACAGTTTCATAAGTTTATGGAATTTGAGTTAGTTATTGGTTCGATAGTGACACCAGCATAGCAGACGTGAACTATCTCGTTATGGGAGCGAGTAATCAGACAGAAATCCTGGAAGGGCGCAACCACGGAGTTCAGAAAGAAATTACATTGCCCATACACAGCTACCACCATAATCTCGATTCCGCAATCTATTTCTACAGCTCATTTCCCGCTTAATCTTCAAATTAATCATGTTCATTCCCCAGTTTTGCGCCACTGTCAACCTATGAAGAAACTCCGCCAGCGTATTGAAACGCTGCTGAAATCACCCGATTACCAACCGCTCAACAAGTCCGAGTTCGCTCGAAAACTCAACCTCAAGTCCGGCGAACGTGCCGCTCTGCGTGCTGAGCTCATCAAAATGGAAAATAAGGGCGACATCGTCCGCGGGAAAAAGGGGCGGTTTACGCCACGGGAACGATCTAAAGGAAAGGGAGGCAAAGGAAAAGCCGCTTCCGGCGCCCTACTCATCGGCACTCTTCGTTTCCAGAGTAATGGTAACGCGTGGTTCTACCCGGATGCCAATGACGCCACTAACGAGGCAGCAGGCATGGATCTGAAGAAATTTTCCCGCATATTTATCTCATCTCAGAAAACTGGCACCGCCATGAATGGTGACCAGGTCGCTGTGCGGATCGACCGCATCGGACAACCAGAGTGGACGAAGCACAAGCGTGGAAAAAACCACCGTGCCGCAGGTATGAAGAAACCCGATGACGAGGCAGCGGGCTATGTGGAAAAAATCATCGAGCGTGGCATGGCACGCATCGTCGGCACCTACTTCCGCCGTGGAAAATTCGCCCACGTCCAGCCGGACGATGTTAAAATTCCTGATGTAAATATTGAGCGCGATTCCTTGCCGCAGAACAAAGAAGATGGCCCGAAGTCCGGTCAAGTCGTCGCCGTGGAACTCACCCGATGGGATAACCCTAACTCAAAGCCACTCGGCAAAGTCACCGAGGTGTTAGGCTGGCCGGACACTCCGGGCATCGACATGCTTTCCATCGTGCACAAGCACGGGCTACGTGATGAATTCCCGAAAGATGTGTTAGACGGCGCGAAACGCTTTGGCGATCACGTCACTGAGAAGGACATTAAAGACCGAGACGATTGGCGGGAGCTCCCCGTCATCACCATCGACCCACATGACGCCAAGGACTTTGACGATGCCATTTCTGTTCAGAAAATGAAGGGCGGTGGTTGGCAACTCGCCGTGCACATCGCCGATGTTTCCCACTATGTAAAACCCGGCTCTGCACTTGATAAGGAAGCACGCGAGCGCGGTAACTCCACCTACATGGCTGACCGCGTTCTACCTATGATCCCACGTGAGTTGTCGAATCATCTTTGCTCATTAATGCCGGAGGTGGATCGACTCACTCAGTGCTGCCTGATGAAGGTAAACCAAGATGGAAAGATCCGCTCCGCACGCTTCACCCGTGCAGTGATTCACTCTGGCAGAAGGTTTACTTACGAGGAAGCTCAAGACATTCTCATGGCACCGGACAAGAACCGTGGTGACACCATCATCGATATGCTGCATGAGGCGTGGAGCTTAGCTTCACTGCTTAGAAAACGGCGATTCGAAAACGGCGCGCTGGATCTCGACATGCCAGAAGTCAGCGTGGTGTTAGATGAAAAAGGAAAGCCTACCGGCATCGAGAAAAGCGACTACAATGAATCTCACCAGTTGATTGAAGAGTTTATGCTCGTTGCTAATGAGTCGGCTGCCCAGCTGCTCAAGAACCGAGGGCAAACAACGATCTACCGAATTCACGAAGACCCCGATCCAGACCGATTAAATGAATACGCGGAGCTAGCACGACTGCACGGCTACAAACCTGGCGACCTCACCAACAAAAAACATATCCAACAATTGTTAGACGATGCCAAAGGCTCACTGGAAGAACCTGCCATCAAGATCGGATTATTGAAGTCCCTCAAGCGTGCTGCCTATTTTCAAGATCCGCTCGGTCACTACGGACTATCAAAGGCGAACTACTGCCACTTCACCTCACCGATCCGTCGTTACGCTGACCTCATTGTGCACCGCGCGCTACAGCCACACCTCGGTAACCCACCGGAGAAACGTGACCGACTCCCCTCACCCGGCGAAGCAGCGCAAATCGCCCAACATATATCTGAAACCGAACGCACATCCGCTGAGGCAGAAAACGAATCACGGCGACTGAAAATGCTCCAGTACCTTCACATGTGCTCACTGGAAAAAGATCCACCCGTTTTCAAAACTGTGGTCACCGACGTCCGCCACTTCGGCTTATTCGTGGAAGCTATTGACATCATGACCAAGGGGCTGATCAAGACCGAAGACTTCGGCCCAGGCGAATGGCGCTTCGAGGCGAATCTACTACGCTTCACAGGCCCGAACGATCACTCCTACCAAGTCGGCCAACAGTACGACTGCATCGTCGCCAACGTCGACATGGAACGCCAGATGGTGGACTTTAAGTTTGCAGAGTAATGCCTCTGAGAAGCCTATATTCTAGTGCCTGAAATGGCGATGACCTGTAAAGATCATTGCGATTCCCGCCTCGTCGGCGGCGTCGATGACTTCCTCGTCACGGATGGAGCCCCCGGGCTGGATGCATGCGGTGGCACCAGCTTCGATTGCGGCGTTCAGTCCGTCAGCAAACGGGAGCATGGCATCAGAAGCCATGACACTTCCTTTGAGTGAGAGGCCTGCCTCGTTGGCTTTCCAGACTGCGATGCGTGAGGAGTCGACTCGGCTCATTTGTCCGGCACCAATACCCAGTGTGCGGTCAGTTCCAGAGTAAACAATCGCGTTGGACTTCACATGCTTAACCACACGCCAGCCAAAACGCATGGCACGGATTTCATCTTCTGATGGTGGACGCTTAGTCACGACTTTTTCCTCGATGTTATCCAGCCCGAGTGTCGTATGATCTCTGCCCATCACCATCAGTCCACCCGGAGCGGAGCGGATGACGGGGTCTTTTCTCACGGATTCCCAAGCATCGGTATTGAGCTTGATGAGACGGAGGTTTTTCTTTTTCTGTAAAATAGCACGTGCCTCAGGCTCGAAACCCGGCGCGATAATGACATCGGTAAAGATCGAGGAAATAATGCGCGCCAGACCTTCTGTTAGAGGGCGGTTCACCACGATCACACCACCAAACGGTGCTTGGGTATCGGTCTCGTAGGCTAGCTGCCACGCCTTACGCAGATCATCATCGTCTTGGCCTACGCCACATGGGTTGGTGTGTTTTAGGATACCGACGGTGGGGCGCACGAAGTCTGTAATGAGATCAGACGCCGCCTCGATATCGAGGATGTTTGTGTAGCTGAGTTCTTTACCCTGAAGCTGTGAGAAAACATCGGAGAAATTACCGTAGAGAGTGGTCGGTTGGTGCGGGTTATCACCGTAGCGAAGTTCACGATCCAGAGGCTGGCTAATAATAAGATGTGAACGAGTGCCTTCGCCAGATTGGGAAAGATAATTCGTGATAGCAGTATCGTAAGTGGATGTGCGCAGAAACACTTTTACGGCAAGTTCCTCGCGTAGCTTCAGATCCGTATCGCCATCGTGTTCAGCCATTTCTTCAAGCACACGACTGTAATCACTGGGGTCGGTGACGACGGTGACAGACCTGTAGTTTTTAGCCGCACTACGCAGCATGGATGGGCCACCAATGTCGATTTTTTCAATCGCCTCTTCGAGTGTAACGCCTTCCTTGGCAACCGTTTCCTCAAAAGGGTAGAGATTCACCACAACCAGATCAATGGTTGGGATGTCGTTGTCCTTTGCCTGTTTCTGATGGTCATCATCATCACGCTTCTGGAGTAGGCCACCGTGAACCTTGGGGTGCAGAGTCTTGACCCGACCTTCGAATAGCTCGGGCGCACCCGTGAACTCGGAAACATCGACCACTGGAAGCCCCGCATCACGTAGGGTTTTTGAAGTGCCACCAGTGGAAAGTAGCTCCACACCGTGTTTATTGAGACCTTCGGCAAATTCGATCAGGCCGGACTTATCAGATACAGAGAGGAGCGCGCGTTGGATAGCCATAATAATTCCCCGTGAGAGGGTGCCTCCGGCTTAGCGGCAGACGCTACTCGGGGCAAGCGGAATGTGCATCATCCTCTTCATCCTTGAACCATTTCCACATCAAGCCATCCACTGGACCAAGCAACCAGGCGAGCACGAGCAATACGCCGCCACAGACGACCACAGCGGCCGCCATATTGCTATTGAACCAGACGTGGATGTAAAGCCCCCCAATGGCTGAGAGCAGCGAGTGGAGTGCCGCAAGGATAAGCATCGTCCTGAGGCGATAGGTGCAGAGGTAGGCAGCCGCACCCGGCAGGATCAGTAAAGCAATCACAAGAATTGCCCCTACAGCTTGGAAAGCCGCCACCGCAATAAAAGAAACAGCAAACATCATCGAGTAGTGGATAATGGCGGGTCGATATCCAAGCGATACAGCAAGCCCCTCATCAAAGGAACTCAGCATCAGCACGCGGTAGAACAGAACCATCAGCACGCTTGAAACCAGTGCCACTCCAGCCATCACCAACAGCGGAGATGGAATCAACTGCCCAGCCACATAGACCATTTCATTTTCTAACAATAAACCAAGCTTCCCGTGTAAGACACAATCGAGATCGAGATCCACCTTGCTGTCTAATTTGGTTTTCATTAGCACGACGCCGAGCGCAAAAAGCGCCGTAAATGAAATACCTGTAGCCGCATCCTGCTTCACCCGCGTCCACTTGTGAATGAGTTCGATAAAAACGGTCGATGCCAATCCCGCAAGGCCAGCGCCGATAATCAGCCATGGTGACGACAAGTCACCCGTAAACATAAATGCAATCACCACACCTGGAAATACCGAGTGGCTGATCGCATCCCCCGTCAACGCCATGCGGCGGAGAATGAGAAATGAACCAATCTGCGAGCACGGTAACGCCACAAAAAACGCCATCAGGATGAGCCAAAGTGCACCAATGCCCAAAGCATCCCAGGGTAATGTAATATAGTCCATCATGATGCAGGTGACTGGGTGACGAGGTGCGTGGGCTGGGGTATCGGCTTCCCATGTGGATCCAGCTCGGGGAAATCAAGATCCTTCTCCAGCTGGCGTACCATGTTAGGTCCGAGTATATGCTCTATTTTTTCTGCATCCTCGTGGACGTGATCCTCGGCATAGTCCGCCTCATTGGTCAGATAAAGCTCCCAAAGCCGGTGATTACGCACGATCTCCATCGCTCGCTTCCACCCAGGCATGGATAGATGCAGCGAAACCCCATCCGCAGATGGCTCGATCAGACCGTGCTTTAGCAGCGCGGCACATTCTCTCCTAACAACATCTTCTGTAAGCCTGCGTTTACGTGCCAGCATGATGTAGCTGACTTCCTCGTGCGCGAACCTCTCGCTCTCCAAAATCTGATAGATTGCCTTCAGGGTATTTTCACGCAGCACCCTACGGCGGCGTTTGGCGATGCCCCAGATCCTTGCCAACACACCATGCCGGGGCGCAAAAAAATACACGGCACCAAACACAAACGTAGCAGCCAGCGTGATGACTGGCCCAGTCGGCATGTCATTATAATTTGCCGAAACCAGCCCACCCGACAAGCCGGAGAGCACACCGAACGCAACCGAGAGCAGCAGCATTTTTCCAAACCGATCTGTCAGCAGGTAAGCCGCAGCGGCTGGTGTGATCAACATCGCGGAAACGAGCACCACCCCGACCGCTTGCAGCGCTACGACCACGGAGAATGTGAGCAGGAAATAAAACACCGCATTCAGCACCTTGACCGGATAGCCCAAGCCGCGCGAAAACCCTTCGTCGAAACTAATCACCAGCAACGGTCGCTTAAGAAAAAACACCATCACCGCAAGCACCATCGTGGTGATCAACATCATGCGTAAGTCACTGGAGTTGATCGAGCCGACATTTCCAAAAAGGAAATTCATCACGCCCACCGTGTCCTGCTGGTTCCGCGATTGCCACACAATGCCAAACGCAAAAAAAGTCGCTAGCACAATACCCAGCGCCGCGTCCGACTTGAGCCGCGTAGTAGCCATCATGGCACGCACAATCCCCGCGCCTAACAAGCCTGCCGCAGTCGCACAGAGAAAGATAAACCACGGATTCCGATCAGGGCTGTAGATCAGTCCTGCGACCACCCCGGGAAGCACAGCGTGCGAAATAGCATCCCCCATCAGCGCCACTCGGCGTAACACCACAAAGCAACCTAACAGACCACACCCGGCACCCAGAAGCACTGCCGCCAGCAGCGCCTTGCCACTCCCCGTCGCAGGGATCAGCACATCAAGCATGTTGGCTAATATATCCATCGCTTCTGTGAATGGTCACAACTTCGCTGCCTTATCAGCCACCTCACTGAGAATAGTTAATCTGCCTCCGTAGGTTTTTTGCAATAGCTCGGACTTAAAGACATCCTTCACCTCACCAAAGGCAACCAAGCGCATGTTCAACAATAGCAATCGGTCAAAATACTCATCCGCTGTCTGCAGATCGTGATGCACCACCAGCACCGTTTTGCCGCGCTCACGCATCTCTTGTAGCAGGGAAACAATCGCAGCTTCAGTCGCGGCATCAACACCCGCAAACGGCTCGTCCATGAGGTAAAGATCACTATCCTGCGCCAGTGCCCGAGCCAGAAAAACTCGCTGCTGCTGACCTCCACTTAGATTACCGATTTGTCGGTTCGCATACGGCAGCATGGAGACTTTTTCAAGCGCCTCGCTGGCACGCCTTTTCTCGTCCTTACCCGGACTGCGAAACAAACCCAGCTTTCCGTATGTTCCCATCAGTGCCACATCCATGACAGTGACTGGGAAATCCCAATCCACGCTTTCCCGTTGAGGCACGTAACCGACACGGTGCAGGTTCTCCTTCAGAGACTTACCAAAAACCTTCACCCAGCCACCCGACGATGGCACCACGCCCATGATCGATTTGATCAACGTGGATTTCCCCGCCCCGTTAGGCCCCACAATACCCACCAGACTCCCCTGCGGCACCGCGACATCAATTCCGTAAAGCACAGGACGCTTGTGATAGGTCACCGTCAGGTCATGCGTCTCTAGCGCAATGGGCTGGTCATTATTCATTTTCAATTCTCCACTATCCGTTACTTCAGTCCGTCCACGATCGTATTAACGTTGTGCTTGATCATTCCGACGAGTGTTCCCCTGTCATAAGTCTCACCGTTGACCGTCACGACATCGCCTTGTTTTCCCATGGCATCAGAAAACAGCTCGTGCTCACTCACCTTGACTTCCGCCTCCTCAGCCACCGCCTCGATGCCCTTTTTATTCACACTGGATTCAGGAAAGATCATCTTGATTTTGCGCTCCTTGATGAATGCCACCAGATCAGCACGATCCTTAAGACCGGACTCCGAGTTGGTCGAAATTCCCTGTAATCCTCGCACCTCGAAACCATACGCTTTACCAAAGTAGAAAAAGGCATCGTGACTTGTCACCAACACACGCTGCTCGACGGGAATTTCCGCGACACGCTTCTTCACCCACTCATCAAGTTCCTCAAGCTGCTCAAAATATTCCTCCGCGCGGAACTCATATTCATCGGCACCTTCCGGATCGGCTTTGGACAGCGCCTCCACCACGATGTCCACACAGTCCGCCCACACCATGGGATTACCCCAGATATGTGGATCATAATATTTATCAAATTCCTCCTGGGGCTTGAGTAACTTGGCATCATCAATGGCATCAGTCACTGCAAAGACTCCACCCTTTGCCGCTTTCTTCTCCAGCACGTCCTGCATTTTGCCCTCCAGATGATGGCCAGAGTAGAAAATGAGATCCGCCTTGTTGAGAGCCGCCGTGTCCTTGAAGGTCACCTGATAGCTGTGTGGATCCACACCGGCTCCCATCAGGCCGTGCACGTTCACTCGCTCACCACCGATGAAGCCCACCATGTCCGTCACCATCGTCGTAGTCGTCACTACTGAGAGCAGCGCACTGTCCGGAGAGCCATCGCTAACGCTCTCTGCTTCTTTTCGCAATAGCAACGCCAGCCCTCCAAGGAGAACAAGCAGAACCAAAACTGAGATCCCAATCTTCTTAGCCATGGCAAAAAACTACCGAACAGAACCACTTCCGTCAACCTTGAATTAGCCATGGCTAATTTTTGTTTCCACGGCTTATTTTGCACAGTATCCGCATTATATAGCTCAGCGATCTATTCACTTGAAAGATTGTTTTTTCCCCGATAGTAACTTGATCATCCGAAGGTCATTCGCTGCGACTCTTAATACCGCCGCACCACACATAACCCAATCCACCCATGCCGAAATTCACCGTTTCTGAAGCCGGAAAATCGCCTCAAAACTACAAGTTCGATAGTAATCAAGAACTTATCACCATCGGTCGCGGCAGCGATAACGACATCACCATCGACTGTGAGTCGGTCTCAACGAAGCATTGCCGCGTTGAAAAGTCTGATGATGGCTACGTGCTAAGCGATGACGGTTCGACCAATGGAATTAAACTCAAAGGTAAAAAAAGCGAGAGCATCGAGCTTACTGATGGTATCGAGGTTCACATTGGCGATACTCCGCTGACTTTTCATAGTCAAAAATCGGCTGCTATTGCAAAGGGTTCAGGCGAATCCCCAGAGGAGAGCAATGACTCTACTTCGGAGGCATCTGGCGGAAAATGTTTGAAGACTGTCATCTTTTTCGGAATATTAGCTATCGCGGGTATTGCCATCATGCCGTGGCTTGGAGAAGTCGGTATGGCGAGCGAAAAAGTCGGTACCGACCAAGCTAAGTGGTTGGGATTCCTAGGCGAGTTTCACCCAGTTTTCCTTCACCTTCCGATTGGAGCATTTGCTCTCGTTCTCCTGATGGAGATTTGCCGGATCTTTACTTTTGGAAAATATAAACCGCGCACCACCATGGCATTGGCTTTTGCATCTGGAACCGCCGTATTTGCAGCAGTTTTCGGATACTTCCTCTACCTAACGGGTGAATTCAGTGGCGACCTCATTGAGGAACACAAGCGCGATGGTATCATCTTCACGATCATTCTCATTGCTACCTTCCTGGTTAAATATGCAGCCGATGCCTTACCGCTCAAGCGCATGCTCAAGCCGATCTACGGTGTTGGCGTTTTGGCCACTACCGCAGCCATGATCTGCGCCGGACACCACGGCGGTGAGATTACTCATGGAGATCCATTTGAAAAGGCACCATGGATCGAAGAAGACGACGACCAAGCAGGCATGAGCGATGCTGAAAAGCTTGATCCTATAGTATACAAGCACATCGTGCACCCGATTCTGGAAGACAAATGTATTTCCTGCCACGGCGAGAAAAAACAAAAGAGCGGCCTACGCATGGACTCCTACGCTGCGCTCATCGAAGGTGGTGACGAGGAGGAAGCTCTGGTTCCCGGTAATCTGGAGGAAAGCATGATGATCGCTTACCTCCACCTTCCTCTCGAAGACGACCTACGGATGCCACCCGAAGGTAAGACCCAGCTGACTCCAGAAGAAATCCAAATTCTTGAGTGGTGGGTCGCATCCGGCGCATCCGAAACCGCCAAGAAAAGCGAGATAGAAATCACACCCGTCATTTCCAAGGCACTGGACTCTTTAGTCAGCCCAGCAGAAAAAGCGCGTCTGAAAGCACTTGCGGATGAGCAAGAGAGTCTCCGGCTTGCTGCACAGAAAAAGAAACGCCAAGCACTCGAGGTATCCCTTAACACGGTGAACGAGAAATTCCCTGGTTCACTGAAGTATATTTCACAGGAAGACACATCACTCGTGTTCTCAGCTGTTAGTTACCGCAGCCAATTTGGTGACGACAGCCTAGACATCCTTGCCTCCACAACTGACTCACTGCAAGAGCTCAACTTGGGATCAACACAGGTCACAGATGAAGGAATCAAGAAACTCAGTGCACACCCAGCGATTGAGGTCATTAAGCTAAGCGAGACCAGCGTCACGGATGCCAGCCTCCCCGAGCTTGCAAAGCTCAAGCAGCTTCGCGTGCTCAACCTTTATGGAACGGCTGTTACAGACGCAGGCATCAAAGCTCTGGAAGGCCACCCGACCCTGAAGAAAATCTATCTCTGGCAGACCAAGGTGACACCGGAAGCCGCCCAAGCTTTGGAAAAGTCACTTATCGAAGTGCAGCCCGAAAAAGGTAAGGACAAAATGGGAGATGAAATCACCATTCCTGCCGCACAAGTAATCCTAGGATCTTAACCTAGAAAAGAACCTTCAATCAAACTAACCTTTCAAGGGGCGGAGCTTATTATTTAGCTCCGCTCTCTTTTTTGGTCTGGCACTCGATGCACAGAGAGACTGATGGCTTAGCCTTCAGGCGCTCAATATTGATCTGCTCTTTGCAATCATCGCAAATACCGTAAGTCCCGGCATCGAGGCGCTCTAGAGCATAGTCGATTTTTTCTAACAGCTTGCTTTCCGAATATCCTAGCTGGTGCTCCACCATGTTCTCGGCAATTTTATCAGCTCTCTCTGTCTCATCAGCGATTACACCCACACCCTTGCCGGTGGCGCCATGGCGACTAACATCGTTGGTGATCTGCTGCCTCTGAGATTCAAGTTCAGCTTGGAGTTCTTTTTTATCTGCTTCGTTCATGGTTCGTTAGGGTTCTTTAACATCTAGATAGTAACATAGTTTCTTACCAAAACTACGCATGAATACTCTCAGACTACGCCTATCTTGCTAATAAAGTTGTTATTTATCATGAAATAACATACTACTGCCGTGTCCTCGCAGTAAAACGTGATGACATCTCTCGGGAGGCTCGTAGCACGAGCAAGCAATCGATGGGGAATCCGGTGACACGTCAAGAGTGCCTAACACGCACCATAGAACGTTATTCCGGAGCGGTACCGCCACTGTGAAGCTGGAAAACATTTTCAGTCAGCCAGAATACCAGCCTGAGAGGTCGGATGCATATGCCTGCGGAAAACAGGCTAAACACCAACTAAATAATGAAAAAAACCATCGCAGCCACAGCGCTGCTTACCACGATAGGGGGATCGGCTCTTGATGCCGCCCCAGAGCCCGAGTCCTCACTCGATTCAAAACCTAACCTTGAGCTCGACGAGACGACCATTCTCGCCAATCGCAGCCTTACTGACCTGAGCAAAGTCGGCAGCTCAGTCACAGTCCTGAATGCACAAGATCTTGAAAAGTCCGGTGTCTTCCACATCGACGAAGCACTAAAGTTTGTGCCTGGCATCATTTCTGAATCTACAGGTGGACAAATGGGAAGCATCTCATCGATCTTCCTCAGGGGAACAGCGACACGACACGCCCACATCCGCGTAGATGGCATGAGGCTATCCGGTGCTAATATTTCCTTGGGAAACTTCCTTGGTGGTGCCGGTTTATCTGGCCTGTCACGCATCGAAGTACTCCGCGGACCGCAGAGCGCACTATACGGGGGCGATTCCATTGGCGGGGTGATAGGACTCTATAGCCAACGCGGCTCAGGTGATCCCAGCGGAAGGGTCATGTTAGAAGCAGGCTCACATGAGTCATATCGTGCCACTATTGACCTCCAGGGAGAGCTGGATCGCCTCGCATACGCAATCAGCATCGGACACCACCAGACAGACAATGATATACAAAACAATACGCACACACAGTATAGCCAGTCGATCAGGCTAGACTATGCTGTTAGTGATAAACTAAATATTGGCTTAACACTACGTGCTTTTCAGTCGGACTTACGTCGGCCGAATTACTCAGCGCCCGACTTCCCTCGTGCAGCAGACGACAGCACCGACAGCACCCTTGCCACGATCTTCGCTGATCTTAAAATCAACGAGATATGGACAAGTAAACTCACCCTCGGTGCCTACTGGGAAGATTACCATGCAGACACATTCGGCTCACTGGATTTCTTTGAGACTGATGGTGAAAAGCATGGCATATACTGGGATAATAGTTTGCGCTGGAATGATAGCCACACGACCACAGCTGGAGCAGTATACGAAAAAACTGACTACGCCTACGCGAGCCGTTTTACTACCCTTACTCAGGACAGTCGCAACAGTCGCCAGTATGGTGCCTACCTTCATCACAGCTGGGATGCAACCGATTCCCTAACAGTAAATGGGGGTATACGTTGGGAAGATTATGATAACTATGGTGACGAGTTCACATGGCGGGCATCGGTCGTTTACAGGCTCACATCCACAAATACCAAACTCCGCGCCAGCGCTGGCAAAGGCTTTCGCCCACCATCTTTCCAAGAACTATTTGGCTTTGGCGGTGGTTCTAATTTTTCACTTCTCGCAGAGAGCTCTACTGGATGGGACGTGGGATTTGATCAGGAGTTCAGTGATGGCAAATACACGCTCAGTGCCACGTGGTTCGAGAACAGGATCGAAAATATGATCGATAGTAATTTTGGACCTGCTCCCCTATTCCTAACCACCTACTTTAATGCGCCGGGCACCAGCACAACGCGTGGTCTGGAGGTCAATGCCAATGGTAAGTGGCTAGATGATCGGATGGAAACAACACTGAACTTCACATGGCTCGACGAAAGCCTCTCCGGGCAGCCAGATCACTCCGCTGGCCTGAGAGTGAACGGCAAAATCAGTAACAAGCTGGAGGGTGGATTCAGCGTTATTTACCGTGACGATAGAACATTCGGCGGCAACCACCTCGATTCCTACATCGTAACCAACTTGCACGCGAACTACCGTGTCAATGAAAACATAAGGATCGACGCCCGCGTGGAAAACCTCTTCAGTGAGAATTACGAGTTGGCGAGCTTCGGAGCCGGCATCAATCGTTCCACGTTCCCCGGCCGAGGTCGTGGCATCTTCGGTGGAGTGACTATTAGCTGGTAGACTCAAGCTTTAACCAAGTCACACGGCGACGGGACAACACGCTCGCCGCCGTATTTTCTTACCCCTTTCCCCATACTAGTCATGGTTTTTCATGCTATGACTATGCATCCATCCATAAAGATTCTTGTTATCCTATCTTCCCTCTCCCTAGGCAGTTTCATTATCTGGCAAACAAGCAACAACAGAAATAACAATGAATCTTGTTGCGACGGCATTCACAATCGGAATTGCATTCATCGGTTTGTGTCTCGTGTTCCGCCCGCTGGAAATGGTATTCCCAGCAAAAAAGGGACAGAAATTTTTCCGCCCTGAATGGTGGCAAGACCTGTTCTTTTTTCTTGGGCAATATCTTCTATTCAGCGCACTGGTACTCTACTTACTCAGCAGCTGGGGTGGATGGCTGCAGGCGTGGATACCAGAAAATTTCCGCGAAGCGGTACGTGCCCAACCATCGTGGCTGCAAGCGGTCGAAGTCGTGCTATTGAGCGATTTATTTGTTTATTGGGGGCATCGACTTCAGCATAAGGTGCCGCTTCTGTGGAGATTCCACGCCGTGCACCACAGTGCCGAACATCTCGACTAGCTAGCAGCGCACCGCGAGCACCCGATTGATAGCATCTACACGATCGGCCTGACCAACCTGCCGATTTTCATCCTCGATTTTCCATCCCAAACAATTGCAGGGCTGATCGCCTTCCGCGGCGTCTGGGCGATCTTCATCCACTCAAATGTTAGACTTCCGATCGGTCCATTGCGATGGATCATCGGCGCACCAGAGCTCCATCACTGGCATCACGATCGCGCACGCGATGCCGGTAATTACGCTAATATTTCCCCACTCATGGATATCATTTTCGGCACCTACCGCTGCCCTGATCACGAGCCAGAGTCATTTGGCATTAAAGAACCAATCCCAAGGACTTACTGGGGTCAGCTACTCTACCCAATGTTACCCAAAAAGTGGGGTAATAAACTACTTAAATAGACAATCTAGAAGCACTCCAGCAACGTGATGTATAAACTGAAATGAGTTACCTTCCTATAACTGCTAAGTTAACGTTTGGAGAAGTCCAGTTTGATATTGCCGCCTTCAGGTTTAATCTGCAGGTCTGCAACATCTGCTTTTCCAAAGCTGCCTTGGCTAGCGATGACGGAATAGGTTGCCTTTTCATAAATGCAGCTAACCTTCTTTTTATCGATTTTCACAAAGGGCGTTTTCACATCTTTCCGACTGGTTAATTCTAGCAGCCACCCGTCTTTCGCATCGCCGCTGAATGTGATACTTGCGGATTGCTCGGTGAACTTGATCACAAATTCACCCTTTGGTTTCTGAGTCGCCCAGCGAATGAGCAGTTCGTTTTTGGTGCTGTCATCGACGATGGGGTGGCCGCCGATGATTTTTTCACCTGATGGCGTTTGGAATCGTAGTCCAGCGATGAACTCAGGAGTGCTCCAGCGGAAACCATCGAGGAATGGAAGTGTGTAGAAATTACAACGACTGGTAGTTTCCTTTCTCGCCAGGTAGTTCGAGGCGACCTTTTCGTCAAAGACGTGGATGTCGCGGAAACGCAGGGTTCCTTTTTCCCAGAGTAAATTGGCTCGGTAGAAGCGAGAATTAAACCAGACGGTTTTGAGGTTTTTCTCGGAAAGATCGCTCAGTGCTGTGACGGATGTTGGGGGGGTAACTTCATAGTTATCCTTGAACCACTGCCCGGCTTCCCCGAGCGTTTTGACAACAACCTTTCCCTCTGCCTTCAGCTTGGCAATCATCGGCATTTGAATCTCAAACCCCTTCCGCATCCGTTTCCAAGTGAAGGAGTTCTCTTGACCTACTTGTGTGTAAGCATAGCCCATGGAAGCTCCATTAATAAACTCTCCAAAATACCACTGGCACCACTTTTCATCACCTCCACCTTTGGTGTAAACGGGTTCGAGAGAAACAACCCTCTGGTGTGTGGTTCCCAAACCGCTGTCATACTGATGGATGGGGTCGCTGCCTAACATTCTAAAAATAGGTACCGGGATCTGACTCTTCGCGTTCTGAGCGGGCATGTAGGCATTCTTTTTGCTGGGGTAATAAGCCTGATTCCAGTAGCCACCCCACATGGTGTAGCCATCGGTACCAATCTGATCCTTACAGTTACAGGACGCGATAACGCCATACTTATCGTGCATGTATTTCAGCGTGTGTGCATCGATAAACCACGAACCAACCGACTTCGGATAGTAACCGAAAATTTCCTTGAACTTGACCATGGAAGTATCCACGAGTTTCTCCCTCTCAGTTGGTGTGTATCCGGTTGAGAATCCGACATCTGCATGCCAATCCCAGGCAAAGCGTCCGCGCCATTTGTAGCCACTTTGCTCGACTAAGGGCTGTGGGATTTCCCACCAGGTACCAATTTCAAACTGAGCGGCAGGCAGCTCTTTTAGGAGTTTTTGATACCTTGGGTCAACTAAAGTATCATACTGGATAAGAAACGTCCCCCTCAGCTTATGTTTCTTCATGATCGCGATCTGATCGACTACCGTTTCATAGAGGACGTCTTCCGTAATCCATTCAATACGGGGTTCATTCTGCCTAATAAAATTGACGATGTTGACAATGCGAGGCGACCTAACTTTTTCCGTGGCATCAGCCGCCACGCAACTTCCTCCTGATAAGGTCAGCAGGAAAAACATTAGAGATGAGGCGATTGATTTTTTCATATTAATGACCATGTGTATTATATGGCAGGAAGGTAATAAAATTACTCACTCACCTTAAGCCGCACAAACATGTTAGAAGTGGAATTGGGTATTGTGACGCTTATGTGATCAGACATACTTCCAGGCGTTACAGTCACAATACCAGAGGTGGCTGCTGGTATCGGCACCTCAGTCCAGATCTTTAGGTCATCACTATACTCAACAATTTGCGTGATGGCAGGCGAGTGCGAGGAGTGACTCCGCTCATACTCGAAAGACCAAGAGCCGCCAGCAGACTGGTTCAGAATGGGTGCAGGTGACGTCGATGCTATGATCGGATTACCACCCAAAACGAATTCCAAAAAATTATTCAGCCCGTCAAAATCTGGGTCGTCCATTGCCCCATCGTTCACCCCTGCGGTGAGTGCCTGTGCTGGGTCGCTTGCCCAGACACTGAATGCGGATGGCACAGGTGGGCTTACGAGAGGGACATCCGCGAAGGTCAACGCTGCGATACTGTTAGCTCCATAAATTAAATCGGCCTGGACATTATTCCATAGCGAATCTCTCAGGTAAGTGATTGTGGCAGCATTAGATGGAGCAATCAGCTGTAGTGTAACTATGTTATCAGAAACGCTGCCTGAGCTCACCTGCCCTGACACGTCATCTAGGAAAATTAGTTTGTTAGAACCACTATCCCAGCTTGCGATATTCTGATCAAATTCGAGAACAATGGCGTCTTGTGTGGGGCTGGTGAAATAGGCCTGCACCAAGTTGGGCGAAGTGACAGACGCACCGGATTGAATTCCGTAAAAGTCTTGGTTCACCAATGACGCCATCATATCTCCAATCGTGTTATAACCGTCCAAGGTATAGTGACATCCTCCATAAGGCATGACCCCCACAGCGGTAAGAATATTCATATTGGAATACAGGCGAGGTAGGGTGCGCTGAACCTCACGCACTTGATCCCCCTTAGGGCCAATACTGCACGGCCTTGGATTCACTTGAAAAATAATGTAGCCTTGAATGTTAGGATAGTCTTCTTTCCAGGCAACAGACATGTTCAGGAAGTTCTCTTCATAGGCTGTGTAGTCAAAATCGCTAATTGGGCCAAAATTGCTACCATCGCTTTCACCTTGATGCCAGAACACACCACGGATTCCATTAGTCAGCTTTGCATCGATCACCCGATTGAGCAGATTGGCATAAATTGTGTAATCAGTGCCCGCTATGGTATGGCCAGCTGGGTTTGCCTGATGCTGATCGATTCTCGTTCCGCCCACGGCTCCATTGATGATGCAGACTGGCATTTGATGATCAGTGACGATATTTTGCGCAAGCTGCATACCCCAAAAGCCGATGTTCATTTCCCAGAATTCTTGCGGTGCTTTACTTCGTGCATAACTCCATGCCCCACCAGAGCGACCGTAGGTGCGAATCCATGGGCTAGTGGTGTTATCACGTGGGGCGCTATTGTCAGTGGCTACGGCATTGGACTGACCCTCAATAATATAGGCATCACCACAAACTAGATCGGTGACAGTGGCAACATCAGTATCTACTACTCCGGTGGTCGTTCCATACACTACCCGGTATGTGATAAGGCCTGCTGTGACGGGAAAGGAGAATGCGTAAGCACCGTTTACAAGTGGCTGCCGGTAGGTCGCATCAAGGGTTTCGGCAGCGCCGGAGGGAGTCTTGTAGAGTTTGAGATAAACGGTATCTGGCGTGCCAGCCTGTGTGCCATTGTAATGAATCGTGCCAAAGCCCGTATCTGGATTACGAGCGAAAAATTGTCCCGTCACCGGTTTTTCGTTGGCAGCCGGAGTGCGCTCCACCCAAGGATCGCTCGCAGGCTCCTGCACGTTGATAGTGATCGACTCGGTGACGCCGAATCCGCCGTTGTCCAAAGTAAGCGTGACCACTAGCGGACCACTACCTTGGGAATGGGTCAGCTCCAAAACGCCAGGGGTGACTTGCTTTGTCACAGCAAGCCCGCTGACACTCCACTGATAGTTGAAATTGGTTCCGTTGTTTGCCTGAAGTAGAGCCAAATTAGTAATGTTAGGTTGGACTGTAATCGTTTGGCGCCCATCCCAGCTGGCTGGCGATGTTAGATTAAACTCGGGAAGTGGCGGCGCGATTTCTGCCGTTACTATGTAGTTTTTCACGACCTGAGAATCCGAAGATGTGACCGTGTATACCTGAGGTGAAGTGAAATTTCTCGCCGTGCCAGACGCTGGCACAGAGGTAGCGCCGGGCCACAGCGTGAAGGTTGGCGCGAGGTTTGTTACATCCGAGCCATAAGGCAACGTTAGGGTGACATCGGTGTCACCAATAACCCCAGGGTTGCCGGGCAAACCGAATGTTAGATAATCTGCACGAGGCGGGATGGCTCCGGTTCTAACCAGTTGAAACCCATTAATTGGGGCGTTTGCCCCGTCGCCAATCAGAAATGAAAGCTCCCCACCCACAGTCGGCGACAATCCCTCAATACGCTGCCAGTTACCCAAGTTTCCCGATCCCGTTGAAACGTTTGCGGGATTGGGATCTTCAGTCAGCACTGGCACTGCCCCCTTCGCTCTGGAAGTGATTCTATTTAGATAAACTGTTCCAGACATTCCAGTCCCAACGGTTTGCCGCACAGGATAGGCATCGCCATACCAGTACCAGTCAGAGTAAAAAACAAGATCGTAGGAATCAGTCAGGCTAAGCCCCTTAAATGATATATTTGCCGTAGCTCCCGCTCCACCGATATAACCGGTAAAGATTTTATCACCTGTCGTGAGAGCTTGACCAGCCACGTTAGAGCCTGTGATATCAAAAGTAATGCTATCCGCTGTGTTGCCCTCGGAGTCTGCCAATAAGAAATTCGATTGAGGGACAGAGGATACTCGGTTCCACGTGCTGTTCTGGGTGTTTTCAGTCGCCGCCCCGACAAAGTTATCCGATGGGCTAATCAGATTGAGCGCACCATTTCCAAATTGCAAATTCCAGACGGTCGCATTTGTCGCCACGCCAGTTGTAGCAGATGCCGCTGCAGACGACGCCGTCGTGTTCTTGGCGGCACTTTTATCACGTGCCATCACAGTATAGGTATAGGAAGTCTCAGGATCTAGTCCCGAATCCGTATATGTAGGACTGTTCTGCCACCCACTGTCACTCCCTCCGGGATTACCTGATGTTTCATCAAAAAAATACTCTACCCCGCTGAGATCGATAGCTGTGGTGGCTGTCATTGTAATACTGGTGCTACCGGTAGCCGCGGGCGAACTAGCCCAAGTCATGGGATCAGGAGTTGGCTTGATCGTGTCTGGTGCGCCGCCAGTGATCAAGATCAGCTGGAAGCCGTTGATTGGGGCATTCACGCCCCCCATCGAAAATGTTAGATCCCCGTTTATATCCGGAGTTAGTCCATTGAAGCGGGAAAAGTTAGTTGCGAGAGTACGGTCGTCCAGAGGATTGGTATCCTCAAGTAAAGAGCCTACGATACCGTTTACATGCGCGCCACCTTGCAGGCTATTCACAAAAAAAGTTCCTGAAAGTCCGGAACCTGCGGTCTGGGCCACTGGGTTTCCTTGAGGCGCCCACCACCAATCCGCGTAAACAACGAGGGCATAAGATTCACCTGCTCCCGGTGCAGGGAGATTCCCAAAGGTGACGGTGAAAGGATCATCATTCCCATCGTCCTTGATCCATGTATTGAAAATTTTGTCTCCAGAGGTCAAGTTACTACCTCCAAAATTGATCGACGAGGACGCATCGGGAGTGATTTTTATGGTCACCCCGGCGACGCTACTTCCAGTCGAGTCCGCCAGAGTGGCTGCACTCGTCGCTGAGACTGCATTCCAAGTGCTGTTAGCGGTATTTTCAGAGGCCGCTCCCAGATAGTTGTTGGCTGTTGTAATAGCATTGGTGCTACCCGCAGAGCTATTGCCTACGTTAACGTTCCATACTACGGAGCCGTTGGAAAATTGGCATACGAGCAAGAACACTGCCAAGAGGTTCCATATGTAATGAGAGGAGTAGCTTTTGGTTTGCATAATCGAAGAAATAATAATGTTAGGAATTATGCTGATCTCCGGCGGATTCAGCTGAGGTATTCTAGCAGCTCAAGTGGAGAAAAATATAACTAGAAGATTGAAAACTGCATGGTGCAGCTAAGGAAAAGGGACTGCTTGGTTCTCCAAGCAGTCCCCAGATATATTTAACTGAAACCTCAGTTACTTGCGGCGGCGAAGGATCAGAGCGAGGCCTCCGAGACCGAGAAGAGCTGCTGAGCTAGGCTCAGGAACCGCAATGAGTTGGAAGCCATTCGTAGGATGGTTTACGTTACCCACACCACCCAATTGCAGTGTAATGTTTCCACTTCCGTCTGCCTCCAAACCATTAAATCTCGCATAGTTACTATTTCCTGCAGTATTCATAAAATCAGTATCTTCAAGGAGTGGCCCAACACCACCATTGGAACCAGGAGTCAGGGTTCCATCAATCTGTGGGCTATTGATAGTAAAACTACCTGTAAGACCAGTCCCAGCGGTTTGCTCTACTGGCAAGGCATTCGTACCCCACCACCAATCTGAGTAGACCACGAGATCATAGGTCACCCCAGCATCAAGGTTGCCAAAAGTGATTGAAAAAGGATCGTCATTCACAACATCACCTGGACCTGCATCACCATCTTTGATCCATGTATTAAAAACTTCATCACCTGCGAGAAGATTTTGTCCTCCAAAATTGATGACTGAACCTACAGCGGCTGTTAGCTGAAAGGTAACTCCAGCAGTGTCATCCCCTGTTGAATCATCAAGAGTCACCAAAGTAGTCGAGGAAACAGCGTTCCACGTGCTGCTTGCTGTGTTTTCAGTAGCAGCACCTTGATAATTGTCTCCAGTTGTGATTTCGTTAGTAGTTTCGACGGAACTGTTACCTACGTTCACATTCCATACCGTCGCGGCACTAACAGAAGCTCCGCTGAGCACGAGGGTTGATGCTGCAACGGCAGCTATATTAGATTTAACTTTGTATTTTTTCATTTTATTTAGTAGTTTGTGTTTTAACTTATTGAGAATATGCTCATACTTGTGTGGGATGGAATTGAATGTTGTGAAAACCTGAGTTCCAGCTGCATATTGAATGAAAATCCATGACTGTATAGAGGGACGATCGTACTGGTTCCACGAAGGCATTTAGGCATGACACCTTGGAGAATAGGAATTAAGATCGCGAGGCGATGTTGATTTTGTCCAAAATAGCCTGGTTACCTTTCATGGGCTTAGGTTTTGGGCTATGGTTACTTTCTAATGCTAATCTGCGGGCAAAAGAAACAAACGATGACGGGATGGCGGGAACAGTGGCGCGGCTACTGAGCCCCGATCTACGCGCTATTGAGAAACGGCTTGGAGAGCTAAATGGAGAGCTGGAAAAACTACCTCAATTACTAACAACCCCCTTCGCCGAGCGCTACGGCTACCGTAGTGCCACACTGCGTGACCAAGAGACGCCACAGTCGGTGCAGCTCGATTTAGGGCGGCAACTCAAAATCGATCGGATCGTAGCGGTGCCAGCACATATTCCCAAATTTGGAAAACAGGGAGAAGGCTACGGATTCCCGCTTCGATTCCGCATCGAGGTAGCCAGTAATTCAGAGATGAAGGGTGCTGTGACGGTGGTAGACCGGACACAAAAAAATGTCGAGAACCCCGGGCGCTACCCATTGATTTTCCAAATCAATCCTATAGAAGGTCGCTATATCCGCTTTGTCTCTACACGGCATGCTCCGGTGGAGGAGCCTTATATTAGAGGATACATGTGGGCACTGGAAGAGCTCTTGGTACTATCCGGTAATAATGTGCTTTCAGCCAGAAGCGGCCCTTATAGGTACTACAATCCTGAGGCATCAGAAGAATTGGATTTTTACCCCCACTGGGCAGTGTCCCGGATTACCGATAGCCAGAGCGCTCTGGGCCTTCCAGTAAATACGCAAAAAAGCCCGAGTCTGGGATATCTGAGTGCTTCTGCAGAGCAGCCAGGCAAAGAAAAATGGATTTTATTAGATCTTGGAAATGATTACCCTATTGATGAAATACGGCTGGTGCCAGCAGAATCGGAAGATCCGGAGGTGGTGGGCGGTCGTGGTTATCCATCTAAAATGGTGATCGAGCTGTCAAATGATCCAACCTTCCAGCAAGAATCATGGCAAAACACCACAGGGGGCGGGAGATTACTCGGTTTTCCGGGCGGATGCGCAGACACGCTGCTACCATTGGGCTATCGAGCACGATATTTGCGCATTTTGACAAAAAATCTTTGGCGTCACAGAGAGGGTCAGCACGCATTCGCGCTGGCCGAGGTGCAAGTCTACTCAGGAGGTAAGAATGTGGCTTTGGGTAAGACAGTGCAGGTATCAGACGCTACCGACAAGCCAACAGCTTCAGGATGGTCGCCGGATTACTTGGTAGATGGCTACAGCAGCAGGTACCGCCTCATCGAATATCCTGAATACCTAGAACTGATTACACAGCGTGGGCAGCTAGAGCGAGAACTAGTTTCACTACTCGCGCGGCGGGAAAAAAAAATACAAATGACAGGGCAGGCACTAACTTACGGTGGCGGGACTCTCGGAGGGCTGGCATTTCTGGGATGGGGCTGGATGCTCGTGCGGCAGCGAGCTGTTAGGCAGCGGGCGGTTACGCAATTACGTGATCAAATCGCGCGTGACCTTCACGACGACATCGGCTGCAATCTCGGGGGAATCGTCTTGCTGAGCGACATTGGCAGCAAGAGCAGCGAAGATGGGCAGGCACGCGAAGATTTTGAGACCATCAGAGAAACGGCGGAGGAGAGCTCGCAGTCGATGAAAGACATCGTTTGGCTAATCCAGCACGGCAACACAGGGCTGCGTGATCTAATTACACGGATGCGCCAATCCACAGATATTATCCTCAGAGGGGAAACTGCATCGCTCTCAGTGAACCCTGCCAAATATAAAAATCGCAAAGTTTCTCTACTGCTAAGGCGGCATGTCCTGTTCGCCTTTAAAGAAGCACTCAATAACGCGTGCAAGCATGCCAATGCGGATTTGATTGAGGTGGGGATCACAATAAGCGATCGAGAGCTGAGCTTCGAGGTGCGTGATGACGGAAGAGGGTTCGATCTAAATGAGAACGCGGCATCAGGTAATGGCTTGAGAAATCTCCGGAAGCGCGCAGAGCGCTTGCAGGGAACATGTCACATCGAAAGTAACCCAAGCAAGGGCTCCCATATTGTTTTTACATGTCGTCTGAACTCAGATTTAAAATGAAAACGAATAATAAAAAGAACACACTCGTCTGGCTGGTAGAAGACAACGCTATGTTCTCAGCGGGCGTAGAACGAGTAGTCAACCGCCTCGACGGCATGGAATGCACAGGTCGGTTCAACTCGGTGGAAAAAGCATTCGCCGCCCTTGACGACAACCCGCCGCCCGACGTGATCCTGCTAGACGTACAGCTTCCGGGTATGGACGGCATCACCGCGCTCGCCACCTTCCGCGAGCGAGCACCGGAGGCTCGGGTGATCATCTTGACGGTGTTCGACGATACTGACAAAATCTTCCGGGCAGTCTGTGCCGGAGCTTCGGGCTATGTGCTGAAAGACTCCAGAATGGATCAAATCGGTGAATCGATCCGACAAGTAATGGCCGGTGGTGCCCCGATGACGCCGGAAGTCGCCAAGAAGGTACTCGACGCCTTTGCCAGTATGGAACCAGCCGCTCCGAACAAGGACTACCATCTAACACCACGGGAGCGCGAGATCCTGCGCCTGCTGGCGGATGGCTTACTTAAAAAGGAAATCGCCAACGCCCTCAACCTCAGTCCCAGCACCGTCTCAGGCCACTTGCAGCACGTCTACGTGAAGCTACACGTCTCCACGAACACCGGTGCCGTAGCCAAAGCCCTGCGCGAGAAGATTATTTGATATGGTGGGGCTTACAGGTTTTCGCCATAAGACCAACCTTCTCGGACAGGTTCGTTGACGTAGACATTTAGCTCGGGGTGATTAGTGATGCGGGCGTTCTTGGCGTCCCACTCGATGCGTGTATTGAAACGCTGAGCGAGAACACCTAACAAAATAATCTCGGTGAGTTTGGACGCGTAGTTAAAGTTTGATCCAGGTTCTGGTCCCTCACCTTTAATGGCACGTAGCCACTCACGGAATGGGCCTCCCTCAACACGCGCGATGGTTTCGGCGGGCTTGTTCTCGTTGTAATTCTTACGCAACTCTCCGGGTGCGATCGCAGGGTGACCGGCATGCGTGCCGCAGCCGATGGCTCCTTTGGTTCCGACCATCCAGCATGACCTACCAAGTGAGTTCGCTGCCTTGAGTCCGAATTTATCGATTCGCCCCACCTTCTCCCAGTCCTGTGGTCCATCGAACCATGTGAGTTTCACCGGACCACGGTCACCTTTGGCTGGGAAATGGAAATCTATCTGGCTTGCTGTCGGGAGCACGCCCTTGAGTGATTTCTCCCGAGAAATGCATTCCACCACTGTTGGCGCGTCCAGATCGAGCGCCCATACTGGCGTGTCAAAAGTGTGGCAACCAAAGTCGCCTAACATCCCCAAGCCATAATCAAAAAACGAACGCCACTTTTTACGAATGTAGCCTTCATAAAACGGGCGCGGCTTTGTTGGCCCCTGCCAAAGATCCCAATTGAGTCCTTTGGGAATCGGAGAAGTTGGTGGTGGCATGGTAGCGGGATCATCAAAGTGCATGCTCTTCATGTCTGGCCCGCTGTTGCGCGCAAAGACCTGACTCACATCGCCAATCACACCAGCGCGATAGGCCTCGACCGAGGCTCGGATACCTGCGCCGGCATGCCCCTGGTTGCCCATTTGGGTGACGACTTTATAGTGATCCTTTGCCTTCAGAAGCGTCCGCGCTTGCCAAATATTATGGGTAAGAGGCTTCTGCACGTAGACGTGAATGCCACGCTCCATCGCTGCCATCGTAGCGGCGTAGTGAGTGTGATCGGGAGTGGAAATGACGACGGCATCGATGTCCTTATGCATCTTATCGAGCATCACGCGGAAGTCCTCGTAGAACGGCTGGTTCGTTTGCCATGCCTTCATGTTCTCCACGCACAACTCACGATCCACATCACAGAACGCTACCAGATTTTCGTCACCGCAGCCTTGCTTAACGGGCTGCTGCGCAATCCATCCGCCAGAGCCGATCAGAGCGACGTTAAGTTTCCCGTTCGCTGAGCCACCTGGCTTACCAATGGCAAAGGATGGAAACACGGTACTGGCCGCGACTGCGCCACTGGTTTTGATAAATGATCTACGTTTCATGATGTAATAGTTTCCACACACCTACACTCAGCGCAAGGGTTATTGTAACTGCAAAAAATCCTCCGCTTAAAAACGGCGGCGATGGAAATCTAAATTTAACGTCAGTTCAGAGATGAATTATTCTGCTTTCGAACCTACGGCTCCATCCTCATCAAAAATATTTTTGATGGGCCCGAATACTGATCTGAATTTGTTGCGCAATTCCTTGAATTTTTCTCTTAGCTCAGGCTTCTCACCAACAAGATCACTGACGTGCTTTTGCGCTGTATCCATGTCCGATCCACCACCGTCAACGACTTCATCCATGTAATCATCGAGCTTTTGATGAAGCCCCTCAAGCTCTGATTTCTTAGGTGCTGGAAGTGCTGCGGCAGCTTGAGTCAGAGCATTGACTCTTTCTGCTACTCCGTCCAATTTCGCGAGAGCTTCATCAAAGGATTTTTCGTCTTTAATCTCCATGAGCATAGGCGGCACATCCTTAACTATTTTCTCGGCATATTCGCCAATGTTTTCGTGCGTCATACCTGAGTAGTCAGTCTGCGTACCAGTTTCATCCGCTTTCTTCTCACCACATGACGTTAGCATCAGAGTAAAACAAGAGGCGATTGCGAGCGTTGGTAAAAGTATGTATTTCATTGTGCCCAATTCATAATCCAGCACCCGCATGAGCATCAAGCCCATTTCCAATCCAGATTCCTGGATCTAACTGTCCCGCATTGCCTTGAGGCGGTTCTCGTGTTCATCGAGGATAAAAATGGAACGCTTGAAGTCGATGAGGTCGGTCAGCTTCTTTGCCTCTTCACGTGAGCGATCGTCGATGTGGAGAATCATTTTTCCCATATCTACACCCGGGATGTCCTTGACGAGTTCTGGAGTATCAATGCGCAGAACAATATGGCGGATTCTAAACCACTTCTTGACCAGTTCGACGTGCTCGATTTCACCGTAAGGTAAATTGATGGTGGTCATCTCGCCTTTGCCGCCCTTAAAGACACTACCCTTCAAACGCCAACTAAGAGCGACATGCTCCGGTAGAAAACGAATCTTACCAAGCACTTCCTCACGACCGAGAGGATCAGTCGCGGGAATGTGAAAATGGATACTGACGGGATCGATGGATATCATCGCCCTAGAAATGTACGTAAAAACAAGCAGCATGCAATGCTGCTTGTTTGAGAAAAGATCGCGGTGAAATTTAGTTCACTGCTACAGCATCATTACCAGTCTCGCCGGTACGAATGCGGATAGCTTCTTCAACGGGTGAGATGAATACCTTGCCGTCACCGATTTTTCCGGTGTTGGCACTCTTGACGATTGCCTCTGAAACGGTTGCGGCGTCAGCATCGTCAACGATGATTTCAAGCTTCACCTTAGGGAGAAAGTCGACAGTGTATTCGCTACCTCGGTAGATTTCGGTGTGGCCTTTTTGGCGTCCGAATCCCTTGACCTCGGTAACGGTCATTCCTTGCACACCGACGTCGGCGAGTGCTTCTTTGACTTCCTCCAATTTGAAGGGTTTGATGATGGCTTCGATTTTTTTCATAATGTCAGTAGTGATTGAGTCTAGGTCTTGCCCGTTCTAAGGCAAGCAAGCATCGTGCCAATTTTGCTTTCTTCATGAAAACTTAGCTGTTTTTGGCTGTTTTTAGAGATCATTTGAGCGCAAATCGGCTGCCGGGAAGCTGCTGGACACGTCCTTGAATCTCAAGCTTTAAAAGGGATGCATTGATTTCTGGCAAAGAAAGCTGGGTAGCGAGCAGTAATTCATCAACCAGTGAGGCACCATTCTCGACAGCATCAATTATTTTTTGCTCATCGGGTGCAAGAGGCGGTCTAGAACTTTCCTGCGCAACCGTATTTTCCTGAAGCGGCAGCACAGAAATGTCATCGAGAATATCCTGCCCACTGGTCACAAGCGCGGCACCCTCACGAATCAGAGCGTGGCAGCCCGCAGAGCTTGGGCGGTCGATTTGACCTGGTACCGCGTAGATAGGTTTACCAAGTTCGCCAGCGAGGTTCGCGGTGATTCGCGCGCCCGACCACTCGGGGCACTCGACGACAAGTACTGCCTGAGACCAAGCAGCGACGATGCGGTTGCGCATGGGAAAGGTTTTTTTGCTTGGTGGCATGTTGAGCGGGAATTCGGAAACGACGGCACCGCTTCCGGACGCAATTTTCTCGGCTAATGCCATATTTTCCGGCGGGTAAATCTGCCCAAGACCCGAGCCAATCACAGCAATCGTGCGCCCCTTTGCCGCGACCGCACCCTCATGCGCATGGGTATCGATGCCTCTGGCCAAACCGGACACGACAGTCATTCCGCTCGTCGCAAGCTGGAATGCAAACTGCCTCGCGGTCTGAGTTCCGTAGTGTGTTGTCTTACGCGATCCAACGATGGCTATGGCATGGCGATCAACCTCCTTGAGCTCGCCCCAGACATAGAGCAGTAACGGCGGATCGTAACTTTGCTTCAGTGCCTCCGGAAAGGACTCATCTTCTTGGGTCACTATTTTAAGTCCCCTCGCCTCCACCTCACGTAACTCATTTGCCAGATCAATACGCTCCTCCCACCCACGGATGATTTCCGCTGTTTCAGGCCCAATTCCATCCACGCTGGTGAGCTTGCCAATAGGCGCGGATAAGATCGATTCCGCGCTGCCAAAATAATCCATGAGCCGACGCACCCGCACTGGCCCGATCTTGGGCAGCATGTTCAGAGCGACGAGAGCTTCGCGGGAGGTCATACGAACAGTTTATGTATTTGTAGCCGAATTCCAATTACCAAATGCCGGAAATACGGACGTTCATACCGACTGAATGAACTCATGCCAGACACTTGAATGCGCACCCGTCACGTTGAAGACCATCAGCTCGTCTTGCTTGCCCTTGACTCGAACCCTCCCAATCTCGTCTGATTCTATTTTTGCCCCAATTGCATCCATCGTGTCCTGACTAATGATGATCTGGCCTGGCTTGGCAATGTCACAGAGCCTACTGGCCGTATTGACGGTGTCACCGATAGCCGTATATTGGAATGCTCGGCTAGATCCAATCATACCTGTGACCACTTCACCCGTATCAATGCCGATACCAATATGAACAGGCGGCTGTTTAAGTTCACTCCTGGCTTTGTTGAAAGCTCGCAATTTTTTTTGCATTTCAAGAGCACAGAGAACAGCACAAGTCTCTGGGTTCTCGATTTCGATTGGAGCTCCAAACTGTGCCATCAAGCCATCTCCGATAAACTTATCCAACGTTCCTCGACAGCGGAATAACACCTCAACCATCATATCATAGTAATCATTCAATAAGTTGACAATTTCTTGAGGCGGTTTCTCCTCAGTAGTTTTGGTGAATCCTCGGATGTCGGCGAAGAGTATTGTCGTCCTACGGAGCTCACCACCCTGCTCGACCTTGAGTTTACCGGAAACGATTTGCTCGACCACGACTGGAGATACTAAGCGTTCGTATCGGGCACGCTGTTTCGCATTCTCTTGGATTTTCTTTGCCATGCGCGCATTGGCAATCGAGACGGCTGCCTGTGCGGCTATGGTTGAAAATATCTGCAAATCTTTTTCGCTAAAAGCATTGCTGGCGACCTTGGAGTCCACGTGCATCACACCTAACAGATCATCACCGTGTAATAGCGGCACACACATTGCTGACCGGATCCCCTCCTGAATCACTGAGTGCGCACAGTTAAAGCGCTGATCAACCAATGCATCCGCCGATAGCACCCCAGCTTTTTCTTTGGCAACCTCGTTGATGATACTACTGGAGAGCTTGATGTCCTTATCACTATCATCCCGCTGCTTGCTCGCCCTGGGTAGAAGCAAGCCCGATTCATCCTCCAGTAGGAGAATCACACCGCGTCCTGCCGAGAGTGTTATAAAGACGTGGTCAAGGATGCGCTCAAGGAGCCTTTCTTCATCCAGCTCGCTGGAAATCGTTCGCGCTATTTCGTGAGCAAACCTGAGTTTCTCATAGTCTTCCCGAAGGGCTTCCTCGCTATCTACAACTTTCTCTGGAAGAAATTCCCGTGATGCTTGCGGTGCAGGTAGACGCTCGCGAATGTATGAATCAATCTGGTTTTCAACAATAGTAACACCTCGGCTAATCGCGATATCATCTTCGCCACCATTTACGAAAACCAACCTAACGAAACCAAGAAAAAATTCAGTGCCATCGTCTAGTTTCTCCTCGGTGATTTTTTTTGCACCGATGAATGTGCCGTTCATGGAACCACAGTCTTTCAGGATGTATTGCCCCTGATCGTTCTTTAAGATGGTGGCATGCTTTTTTGATACATTACCGTCCCGTATTTGGATCGTGTTCGCTGGATGACGACCTATCGTGTTTGAGTCTTCAACTTCAAACTCCACTTGTTTTTTTGTGGTAAATAAAATCAATCGGGGCATACTTTATTTGTATTTAAGTGGTTCTATGATGAATACTCG
>JBGCEU010000043.1:0-9488 GCA_045106535.1 Akkermansiaceae bacterium
GCGAGCCACTACGAACCGATTTCTTGGGACGATGCTTTTGAGCTCGTTGGCAGCCAACTCAAATCACTCGACAATCCTGACGAGGCGATCTTTTACACATCGGGAAGAGCGAGTAATGAAGCCGCGTTTCTCTATCAGCTCTTCATCCGCCACTACGGCACAAACAACCTCCCCGACTGTTCTAACATGTGTCACGAGTCGAGCGGTACTGCGATGAAACAATCCGTCGGCGTTGGCAAAGGCACCGTCACCCTGGATGATATTCACGAGGCGGACACTGTGATTTGCATTGGCCAGAACCCCGGCACCAATCATCCCCGCATGCTCGCGTCTCTCGAGGCATGTGTAGAAAATGGCGGCAAAATCATTGCTGTGAACCCGCTTAAAGAAGCCGGCCTCATGGGCTTCGCACATCCGCAGAAAATCAGCGGCATGTTAGGAAAATCAACCCAACTCGCGACGCAGTATCTTCAGGTCAAGGTGAACGGAGACCTCGCACTACTCCGCGCTTTGGGTAAGGAAATTTTTGACCGTGATGCACTGGATCATGAGTTCATTGTAGAGCACACGCAAGACCTCGATGACTACCGCTCAGTTTGTGACGCAGCCGATTACCATGATCTCTGCCAACGCGCAGGTGTCAGCAGAAAAGATGTCAGTGAGCTTGCTGACTCCGTGCTCAGCGGCGACCGCAAACTCGTCACCTGCTGGGCGATGGGGCTGACCCAGCACAAGAACGCGGTGGCAACCATCCGCGAGGTGGTGAACATCCACCTTTTGTTAGGTGCTATTGGCCGTCCCGGCGCTGGCCTCTGCCCCGTCCGTGGACACAGTAATGTGCAGGGCGACCGCACTGTAGGCATTTACGAAAAAATGCCTGAAGCATTCCTCGCCGCACTCGACGAAACATTCGACATGACCTGTCCGCGTAAAATTGGTTACGACACCGTCGAGGCCATCCTCGCCATGCATCAAGGTGCCGCCAAAGTATTCTTTGCTCTCGGCGGTAACTTCCTCCAAGCCACACCTGACACCGAGTTCACTGGCCAGGCATTGCAGAAATGTGACCTCATCTGCCAAGTCTCAACCAAACTCAACCGTAGCCATCTGATCACTGGCAAGACAGCGCTCATCATGCCTTGCCTGGGTCGTAGCGAACGCGACACCCAAAACGAAGGCGATCAGTTTGTCACCTGTGAGAACTCAATGGGCATCGTCAGCATGTCCAAAGGAAAACTCGAACCCTCCTCACCCGAACTTCTCAGCGAGCCAGACATCGTTGCTCGTTTAGCAGAAGCCACCGTCGGCAAAACAGAGAAAATCGACTGGCGCTGGCTCGTCGGCGACTACGATCGCATCCGTGACATGATCGAAAAAATCGTTCCAGGTTTTCAGCCTTATAATCAAAAAGTCAGACACCCCGGAGGATTCTATCTTCCCAACACCGCCAAGGAACGAGTCTGGGCTACATCATCTAACAAAGCAGAATTCAGCTCCGCAAATATGGATCAGTTTGAAGTGCAAGAAGGCCACCTCATTCTCCAGACATTACGCAGCCATGATCAATACAATACCACGATCTATGGCTTAAACGATCGCTACCGCGGCATCGGCATGGGACGCCGTATCATTTTTCTCAATCCAGATGACATGGCATCGAGAAACATCTCACCCGTTTCTCTGGTGGATATCACCAGCTACTGGGACGATGGAGAACGTCATGTAAAGGAATTCTACGCCATCCCCTACGACATCCCCGCCGGCACAGCAGCTGCTTATTTCCCAGAGGCCAACCCACTTGTGCCAGTCAACTCCACCGCACTGGAAAGCAACACACCGACAAGTAAATCTGTTGAGATAAGTGTTCATCCGTCTTCCTAACATGTCTAGCAAAGCCTACTACGTCTATATTCTCAAAAACCGCATGAACCGTCGGTTCATCGGCATTACCGAGGATCCTGACAATGAATTAACGTTACACAATAGTGGTAAATTCAAAGGCACCAAGCCGTTTAAACCCTGGCAGATGGAATGGCTCAGCGAGCCACAGACCCGCAACGATTCCATTCGATTGGAGGGTGCGCTCAGACACCACAAGACCAATACGAACATGATCTACACGGTGATCCGCGACCATGAACTGAAGGGGCTAAAGTAGCACCTTCAATCGCCCATCAGCCTTCCCCCACCCGCGTAGACGTTGAACGCTGGCGGGCGAAGAAAACCAATTAGTGTCTGCCCACTTTCACGAGCGAAATCAACGGCGAGGCTTGTCGGAGCAGAAATCGCGGCAACCATCGGAATACCAACCGCGAGAGCTTTTTGCATCACCTCGAACGACACCCGACCGGAGAGCTGCAGCAGCGTGTTGGAATAATCAACACCATCCAGCGAGCCGCGTCCGATGACTTTATCGATCGCGTTATGCCTTCCCACATCCTCACGTAGAATGAGTATCTCCCCGGCACCATCAACGAGTGCCGCCGCGTGCAGACCACCCGTTGATGAAAACACCCGCTGAGCATCACGCAAGGCATTCGGCAAACCTAACAAAGTATTTTTCTGCATGGAAAAACCGTGCTCAACAGGTGGATAATTCTGCCTTATCGACTCAATGCTCGCCTTGCCACAGATACCGCATGATGAAGCGCTGTAGAGATTTCGGCTCAGCCGCGTGTGATCGAGCACAGCATCATCCGTTAGAAAAACATAGGCGTGATTCTGTTTCTGTTCTAGATCGATTCGGCTTACCCAAGACAGACCCTCAATGATGCCCTCGGTGAGAAGAAATCCTCGCACTAGATCCTTATCATGCCCCGGTGTGCGCATGACCACGGCGACCGGTGTGCCGTCGACCGTGATTTGCAGCGGCTCTTCACGCGCTACCTGATCTATCTTTGAACGGCGGGCAGTTCCGTCCTGCTTTTCAATCTCATACTCGGCAGATTCATCAGGCATCCGCATCCTCCCTTCTTGGCACGTCACCCAGCACTTCCAATTCATGCTCACCCAGCGTGAGTTCACCTCCCTTGACGATGCGCGCGCGTAAGCCCCCCTGCCCTTTCAAGAACTCATGGGTGCCGGGCGCACACGCCTCATCCATCCAGTAGCACGGCGAGCACTCGCACGACCCGGTAAACTCCAGCCCGCCGAGCGAAAAATGTTTATCGATCAGCTCATTGAGATCAATCCCCTGCACGATGACGTTGCGGCGAAAGGCGACAGGATCCAGCTCACCCTTCACAATCTTATCACGCACTTTTTCATACACCGCCCAGTCAAAAAACGTAATCTGCCCCTTGTAGTCCTCTTTGTAATCAAGGAAACGGTCACCCTCGATACCCCGCCCCTGGACACAGACGATCTTTTCTTTTTCCTCGATCGGAAAATCCATCGACCCCTTACCGTGTCTGCCGTAGTAGTTATGCCCTGGGGAAATGTAGATGTGCTTCAGCGTTACTTTCACACCGACATCATGCAGCGTTAATGCTCTCCTTGCACGAATGAAAGTGCAAATATTACGACACTAGATCTTGGGCACAAAGGAATAGGAAATGGCCGCTGGCTCGAAATACTTCCCTTTTTCATTCCAGCGGAGAAAAGCAGTGTATTTCCTCCCAGCAGTAATAACACGAGGCCAATCCCCTGGCGGACGATTGATCACCGATTTAACCGTGTATCGAACCTCGATCACTTGATGTTTCTTGAGCTTTTTTAGAGAGCGCTCGACGTGAATCACATTCAACTTGGTAACTACCTCAACATCATCACCAAATGGCTCAGGAGGATCGACCATTTTAGAGCTTGATTCCAGCACGATGACATCAATTTTTTCAGGGGCTCTTTCTTGAAATTTTTCACCAGTAGAAGGTGCAACAGCCGCGTTTATATTCCCTGCACAGATAGATGCTATTAACAATAGGGCCTTGAGGCAGGCACCCCTATGATATTTGATGTATAGTTTCATTAAATTTGCTGATGAGTTTGCTCACTAAATCTCACTATACAGAATTTATGTTTAAGAATGAATCCTGAAAGCAAAATTCCTAAGAAAATTTGTAGCATAGTATGATTTAATAATCGTATCCTCACATTCTGCATATGAAATATGCCATACGCCAGTATACTCGACCCTAGATATGTCTCAGCATCCAGAACCAAGTAATCGTAATCAGTTCCTGGCAGCACATGTTGCACTCCTGCTCGATAGCTACCAACAGCTCACTGGTCGCCACTTAATCGAGCCCGGTATTGACGAACTCGATGCAGCTAAAGCTGCCTATGAGGCACCTTTTTTCATCGCATCACATGGACTGGAGGATGACCCAGTCCTAAATTACGGGAATCGCTATGCCCTCGATCTTTTTTCAATGACCTGGGATGTCTTCACCAGCACCCCCTCCCGCTACACAGCCGAAGAGCCGAACAGAGACGAGCGGGACCGACTCCTCAAGAACGTCTCTGAAAATGGATACATTGACGACTACTCAGGCGTGCGGATCTCGGCAGACGGAAAACGATTTCGCATTCATCAGGCAACGGTCTGGAATGTTTACGATCAAAAAGGTATTCAGGTGGGACAAGCCGCTACCTTTGACAAATGGGACAATCAATCCTGACTCTCTGACAGATAGCAAACGATCAGTAATTATCATGGCTAACTGATATAACAGGTGTTCATGAATACCTCATAAACAGCTCATTTAAGCTTTCTTTATGATCTAGCCAGATTGAACAATTAATCTACCAACCTGCCTGAATGCAACATAAGTCACTCATAACGATATTGTTATACAGTAAACCCCATACTGATCGAGCAGGATAAGTTATCAATAAATATAGATAACATCTTAAATATTAGACAAAATAATATTTTAATGTATATTTTTTATAAATTAATGAGGTCAGCGCAGAACTTTTGGCTTTCCACATTAATTTACCTCCTAGGCAACCCCATGCCATGGAATCCACCCTTACCCCCATCCCCCCCATGAAGACCTTGGTTAAGCCCATCCGTCTGGAACCCAGACTCCCAGCAGTAAAAACTAAAAAAAGCAATGCGCAACCGCGTTACACCATTCTCGAAACCCTTGGAGAGGGTGGACTAGGTGTGGTGAATCGAGCTCACGATACAAAGCTCGATCGAGAGGTTGCTATCAAGCGCCTCCGTCAGGGGCAGACGAATATGCCAGTATCGCCCAGCTCCCTGAGTCGCGAGGCCCTGATGCTAGCATCCTTAAATCACCCGAACATTGTTTCGGTCTACGACGTCTACGAGGAAAATGATGAGGTCTGCATCGTTATGGAGCTACTTGACGGCGTGACCCTAGACCGTGTTCTTGATGCATCGAAAATGGGAATGGAGGAGTTTAACGAACTTGTCCAACAGACCCAGGAAGCCCTGTTAGCCGCATACTCAAAAGATATTATCCATGGTGACATCAAGCCACAAAATATCATCAAAGTAGAGAAGGTATACGGCCAAGATCAATACAAGTTATTGGATTTTGACCAAGCCCGCTTGGTAGGCTCCAAGGCACCACTCGAAAGCAGCCATAGCACATGCGGTTCAATATTTTTCATGGCACCTGAGCGTTTCGAAGGCACCGAGCCAAACCATGGATCAGACACCTATGCGATGGGTTCAATTTACTATTACGCACTGACAGGGCAGTTTCCATGCCAGGGAAGCACGTCAGTAGAAATCATGGCCGCACATCTGCGCAGTGATATCATACCCCTCAATAAGCTTCGCCCAGATCTACCCGAATGGCTCTGCCAATGGATTCACTGGCTCATGGCGCGCAATCCAGCTGATAGACCTCAGTCGCCACGCGCTGTCAAAGAATCCTACACCGAACTCATCAAAAGGTTTAGCAGTTTACCCGACAGATTCATTGATGTCCCAGAGGAGAGAAATGAGACTACCATCGATAACAGCAAGATTGAGGAACCACGCTGGCACGTAGCCCGCGACAACAAAGTCGGCGGTCCACACACCTGGGAAACTATCCAAAAATTCATCAAGGCTGATCTACTCAAAACAACAGACTTGATCAAAAACGACTCCATGTCCAAGTGGAGCAAAATTGGTGACCTGTTAGCAGAGAGATTGCAAAGCGTAGGTTAACCACCGATATTCGACATTTCAAATTGATCCAGCACAACAACTGAGGGACACCTTTACGGTTCGATAAACAAAAAATAGATCAGTCGGGAATCTTCTCGGTATGGGCAACCTTGACAAACCCAATCCACCATGACCTAATTTTCTGATGAACGCGTTACACTTGGAACCGGCTGAGCAACACAAATTCTCAGGCTCGCGTTTGAGAAATGCGTTTTCAATTGGTTTGTTCACCATAGCTCATTGCTTGTTTGCCATAGGCAACCCTACTCAAGCCGCCGTCGTCTCGTTCGAGAATCCCACCCGGGTAAGCGTCCCCGACAATCATTACGTTATTTCGACTCTCAACGTAGGCGCCGTGCCAGGTATAGTAACCAAGGTTACCATCGAATTTAGAATCTGGACGAGTGTACCTCTACGCGACCTTGATGTGAAAGTAAGACACCCTAATCTTACTGAAACTCTTTTGTTCAGTGATATCGTTTTCAATGGCGGATTTGGCAATACGCTGATTATCGTCGATGACGAAGCCCCAAGTCCATTTCCTAACACCCTCACCAACCCCTCAGGTGCCACATTCATAGGGCAACCGACTAACTACGGTAGTCCAACGGTGGATAACGATCCGACTCTAATCGGTGGCCCAGGGCCACTCAGTCGCTACGCAGGAGAAAATCCCACGGGTAACTGGCTACTGTTCGCATCAGACGATGTAGATCAGAAACCGGCACAAAACGACTCCGTACACCAGATCCAAGATTTCCGTATTAACATCTATTACGATCCGGTGCCTGAACCATCGGCATTAGCTCTCATCAGCATCGCGCTCGTGGGCTCGGCTTTCCGCCGGCACCGTCTTCACTAATGAGTCCGTGCCTACTAGCGGACTACCCACCGATGTAGGACATTTCAGGTTTTTCCTGAGTGCCTCCAATTTCGCTACGCAGCTCGGAGTATCGGTCACCCCTAACAGACCAAAGACTACAGACAAACTTTGTGAGTTCCTCGTCACTTGCTCCCGCCCTGAGTAGTGACTTCAGGTCGTACCCTTTGGTGGCGAACAGACAGGTGAAGACCTGGCCATCGGCGGATAAACGGGCGCGGTTGCAGTCGCGGCAGAATGGTTGGCTGACCGAGCTGATGAAACCAATTTCTGTGTCGGGAGAATCGGCGTGATAATAGCGCCGGGCAGTTTCACCCAGCTTCGCTTCACTTGGCTGAAGCTTGTATCTCGCTTCTAACAATTTCAATAAATCTGCTGAGGGAACTACCTGGTCAAGGTTCCAACCGTTGGTGTTTCCCGTATCCATAAACTCGATGAAACGCAAAGTCACACCACGCTGGAACGCAAATTCAGCAAGCGGTAGTGCCTGATCCTCGTTCACGCCTTTCTGAATCACACTATTTATTTTTACTCCTAGTCCGTGCTCGAGCGCTGAGTCAATCCCATCGATCACACGCTCGGGAGTAGCCCCGACACCATTCATGCGGGAAAAAATGTCCGGATCCATCGCATCGAGGGAAATCGTCACACGATCCAGCCCAGCCTTCTTCAGATTATTTGCATTTCTCGCAAGAGCCGTACCGTTGGTCGTCATCGCAATATCGCGCACCCCCGGAATCTCCCTGAACATGCCAATGAGCTCCGGTAACCCACGCCTCAGCAGCGGCTCCCCACCTGTGATACGCAGTTTTTCAACACCCAGGCCACAGAAAACACGCGCTAGCTTTGCGGTTTCTTCGTGCATAAGAATCTCAGGCTTAGGAAGATACGGGTAATTTTCATCAAAGACCTCCGCCGGCATACAGTAGCGGCAGCGGAAGTTACACCGATCCGTCACCGAGATCCGGAGATCACGAAGCGGTCGGTTGAGTGTATCTTTGGGCTCGGGCACGACGCACACTCGCACAGATGGACAAATCCCGCCAAGCGTGTTTTTATTTTCTCCGTGCAAGAACTCATTTCCATTAAGCAGGCTTACTCGGTGATCACCGAGTCGATAAAGGAGCTTGGACACGAAGTAGTGGATTTGGAAAATGCTGCAGGCCGCGTCATCGCCGAGCAAATCTGCGCCGACCGACCGATCCCGCCCTACGACCGAGTCATGATGGACGGCATCGCCATCAGCTATGAAAGCTTCACGGCAGGACGACGTGATTTCTCTATCGCTGGCACGCAGTCCGCAGGGATAGCTGCCATGGAAATCACTGACTCGAACACATGTGTTGAAGTTATGACTGGTGCCTGCCTGCCCAGAGGCACCGACGCTGTGATCAAGGTCGAGGACATCAAGATCCAGAACGGAACCGCCCACCTCGCCTCCGATTACGTTGTCGAAAAATACCAGCACATCCATCCCTTGGGTAGCGATCAGGAAACGGGATCAGTTCTCGTGTCGGAAGGAACCCTTCTCGGCGCAACCGAGCTAGCCATCGCAGCCTCCGTGGGTCACACTAAGCTCAAGGTTTATAAATCTCCCAGCATTCTGCTCATCACCACTGGAGACGAAGTTATTCCGCCCGACGAGACACCAGAACCCTATCAAATCAGGAGAAGCCATTACCACGCGATCCGAGCCAGCATCGAGTCGCACCAACTCGGAAACGTAACCAATGTCCATGTTCCCGACACCAAAGAAGATCTGAAAATAGCTCTGGAATCAGGCATCAAAATCTATGATGTCATTCTTCTAACCGGAGGTATCTCCATGGGAAAGTTCGACTACGTCGCCCCCGTCATGCAGTCGCTTGTAGGCGACCCATGCTTCCACGGCGTCGCCCAGAGACCCGGTAAGCCATTCGCTTTCTGGACGTGGCGGAGACCTCCGCTCTCCACGCCCCGAGCGGACGACGATGCTGTCCCAGCCGGGGAGGATTGCAAGTGGGCCATATTCGCACTACCGGGCAACCCAGTTTCCGTCATGGCCTGCATCGCACGCTACATCCTCCCTGTCCTACGAAAAATGCGGGGCGAAAACTGGCAACCACCATCACATTCTCTCACCAACGACACCATCTGGAACGCCCCATTCCCTGGCCTCGTCGCCTGTAGTGTTTCTGAAAACCAACTCCACGCCACACCACCACGTAATTCTGGCGACTACACCGCACTTGCAGGATGCCACGGCATCTGCGAACTTCCCACCACCAAAAGAGCAGGAAGCCTCGTGCCATACTACCCATGGTAACCTGCATCCAATTCTGAAAAATCCTGTCTAAGAAAATGAACCCACTGACCCACATCGATTCAAACAACCAGCCTGGCATGGTCGACGTTTCACCCAAAGACGTCACCCGCCGCACCGCCACCGCGCAGAGCATCATCGACGTCGGCGCGGAAGTCATGGCACTACTAACAGAT
>JBGCEU010000044.1:0-12863 GCA_045106535.1 Akkermansiaceae bacterium
AATCGCACGCGATATGCTGAATTTGGCTGGGGAGCGGAAGAATTTTATCGGAGAAAAGAGGTTACTGTCCCTATGGTTATCCGTGGCTTATTCTGGCCAACCCCTGCCGTGGTGCATCTTGAACGTTTCCCAGAACCCCCCTATCAGCACTACCCCATCAGCCAGCTGGTTACTCTCGAGTTCTCGCAATCGGAAGTGGATGCTCTCATTAAGGAAATGCACTTGAGTTTCGGCACTAACACTGATGGATCTCTAATCAACCTGGGTCATGGAGCAGAACCTGACAGCACCTACTTTCGCAGCAGATATAGATACTATTACCCGGAGACATGTAATATCTGGACAGCTCGACTACTTAATGCCGCAGGTCTCAACATCAAGGAGACTACGCGGTCGCCCGCATTGATGGATAACTTGAGAAAATCCAGCAAACTAGTACGCTAAATACGCTCTGTTAGTCCAATGACAGCTTACCAATTTCCTCCATGATACGGTCGGAAATTTTCTGGTAGTCATCTCGACCCTTTGCCTTCAGCTCTTCGGCAGAAAAAGTAATCGGATCTCCTATCACGATTGTCATTGGGCAGAATTTCATCTTGCCTGATCCGCGTGGAAGCGCGTCTCTGGCACCAAAAATTCGTATCGGCTGAACAACCGCCTTACTTTTGGCAACGATCAATCCGGTACCTGCCTCGGCGGGCTGAAGATTTCCATCTAGCGTGCGTGCCCCCTCTGGAAAAACGACGACTTGGTTTCCCTGACGGAGTAACTTGATGATGGTCTTGAGGCTAGTCATGTCAGGCCTATCTTGATCAACGGGAATCGAGTTCAGTCGTGGATAAAGCCACGCACCAAGCCCAACAAACAGGGTCTTACGAGCTAGGTAATAGACAGCTTTATCGTAAGCCACTCCTACCAGTGGAGGATCGAGATAGCTCTCATGATTTGATGCAATCAGAACCGGGCCATCGGTGACTAACTTATCCTTACCTATCACGCGGTAGGAAAAGAAGGCAATCGCAGCTTTCTTAAAAAGAGTATAACAGAGCCAGTAGATGGTTTTCATGGTAAGGGCAAACCTTGAGTTTTAAGTGTGAGTAATGCCGTCTCAACGACCTCTTCAATATTCATGTTAGAGCTATCGATAACGGTAGCTCCATCTGCCACGATAAGCGGTGATGTTTTACGTTTGCTGTCCTCAGCGTCACGCTTACTAACGACGTCAGCCAGTCCTTCTGCAGAACGTCGGGCCAGCCTGATTTCTTCTGATGCATCAATGTAGAGCTTGTAGGGCGTATCAGGAAAAACGACAGAGCCAATGTCCCGGCCTTCCATCACTAGACTTCCCAAAGATAAATACTCGCGTTGTTTTTCGACTAAGAGCTCCCGGACTTCTGGGATAGCCGCGACCTTGGATACGCGTGCATTGACGGCGTCTTCGCGTAGTGCGTCACCTGGCTCAGCTCCGTCGATCAGAATCGTGGAACCGCCGTCTTGGACTCCACAGCTCACTTCAGTTTCATCTAGCATCGCAATGACTGCGTCAGCATCCTCAGCATCGACCGCTTTTTGAATCGTCGCCCAAGCAATGGCACGATACATAGCACCAGTATTGATCATAATTAGCCCAAGGCGTTCTGCCAGTAGCCGAGCCACAGTACTCTTTCCTGATGCAGCGGGACCATCGATCGCGACGGCAAAATGTTCACTATTCGACATAACAAAAACGAATTATTTGGGAGCTTCACCGCCTCTAATTGCGGATAGGTGATCAACAAAACCTGGATAAGAAGTGTTAATACAATCAGTATTTTCGATGACGGTTTCACCCTGCGCAAAGAGCCCTGCTATGGTGAAGGCCATCGCAATACGATGGTCGCCGAAACTATCAAGCTTCGCACCCTTGAGCGGCTTCCCACCACGGATTTCCATGCCATCTTCGAATTCCTCAACATCCGCACCCATCGCACGAAGGTTCTCACAAGTGGTAGCAATGCGGTCACTCTCTTTGACTCTAAGCTCAGCAGCATTGCGAATGATCATCTTACCCTGCGATAGCGCTCCGGCGACAGCGAGTATCGGAACTTCATCAATAAGATTCGGCACTTCTTCAGTTCTAATTTCGGTTCCGTGCATGGCTTTTCCAGTGACCTCAACATTGCCATAAGGTTCACCAAACTCCTCGGAAATCACGACGTCCTTGAGCTGGGCGCCCATTCGAATAAGAACATCAAGAATTGCTGTTCGCGTCGGGTTAAGGCCAACATTTTTGACAAGTAAATGCGCACCAGGTAGAACAGCAGCGGCAACAATCCAGAACGCGGCCGATGAAACATCACCTGGGACGCGCAGATCACGTGATTCTGGAACCTGCCCGCCGTATACGGAAATATGGTCGCCATCACGCATGGAACGGATCTGAAAATACGCGAGCATTCGTTCCGTGTGATCTCTTGTCTCGGATGACTGGATCACGGTGGTTTTCCCATCGGCAAATAAACCAGCCAAAAGAATCGCGCTTTTTACCTGTGCGCTAGCAACAGGCATTTCGTAAGTGATGGGCTTGAGCTTACCACCAGTGATTCGAAGTGGCGCGCAACCGTCCTGATCACCGCAAGCTTGAATAGCGGCCCCCATTTCCGAGAGCGGCTTCATAATACGCCCCATGGGACGTGAACATAATGATTCATCACCAGTCAACACACTTTCAAATGGCTGAGCAGCAAGCATTCCTGCGAGCAGGCGCATACCAGTTCCAGAATTTCCACAATCGACACTTCCTTCTGGTGCCTTGAGCTTCATTTTCCGGCCATGGACATCCATCGAGGTTGGCCCGTATCCCTCAAGAGATTCTAGCACCTCGTGGTGTGCTCCGAGCTGGGACATCGCATTCAACGTGCACACGCAATCCTCACTCGGCAAAAAATTATCAATACGGCAGACACCATTCGATAGGCCGGAGAGAATCGCGGCACGGTGTGAGATACTCTTGTCTCCGGGAACCTCAAGCTCCGCCCAGATATTCTTGATCGGCTTTACCTTGATAGATGACATTCAGATATTAGTTATTAAGATTAAAAATGTTAGGGCTAGAGACTATCCCTAAGTTGCTTTGCTTCATTTAGTAGCTGTGCGAGGTCTTCTTCTCTGGAATCATCCAGAATGGCAAGCACTTCGCGCAGGTGTGTGATCGTTTCCTCAATCGGCTGCCTCATGGCTTCTCGGTTCCTGAGTAGGATTTCCGCCCACATGCCGGGATGCCCTGAGGCCACACGAGTTGTGTCACGCAGACCATTTCCTGAAAATTTTCCGTCATTGGGATACTTCAGCGCGACCAATGCTCCAACAGATGCAAGTAAGTGTGGCAGGTGGCTAATACGCGCCATCACTCGATCGTGCTCTTCTGAAGTTGTGAGAAAACATTCACAACCGATCCCTTGCCAAAAATCACGTAAGGTGCCCAGCTTATCCTCGTTGTGATTAAAATCATTCGTCATTACACAAGCCGCGCCTTGGAAGAGCTCTGAGCTCGCAGCTTGGATGCCCGCTTGCTCAGAGCCTGCCATCGGATGACTACCGATGTAGTATGCACCTGCATCGTGAATCACATTTTCAAGCAGATCACGCGGCGTAAGCTTCACGCTGCCAACGTCTGTAATGATGACGTTTTCGAGATCCACTAACTTGGCGACAGAATCAAGTATGCCAAGCATCGCTCCAACAGGTGTCGCTAGAATGATGATCTCAGCACCTTCGACTGCTACCTGTAAGTCAGTTGTAGCCTCAGCAATCCCCTGTTCGAGTGCCTCCTGAATGCTTTTTTCACGCCGACCCCAGAGGACAACCTTGGTGCTGGGTATAGACGACTGAGCAGCCAGCACCATGGAGCCACCCAGCAAACCGCTACCCAGAACAGCTATCTTATTCATGCGGGCACATCACTGTCAGGATAGGTGTAAAATGCAAGAACCGACGCACGCTATCTACGGCACCGGTTCTCTGAAATTCTGTAGCAGAATGATTGGGTAACTTAATGAACCCTATGGCACCCTAAATTTGTGCGTAGGATCGTTGTCTTCGGGGTCACGCACCAACTTTCCTGAACCAATACCTTTCACATCCACGATGTTGTGGGTGTAGGGGTTGAATACGAATCCCGGCTTACCTGGAACAGCCGCAGCGGTCGGATACTTTGGCTTGACTGGTGGGGTAGTAGCATTGTTGCCACCGGCCGACTCACGCTCGCGTCTCTCGCGCTCCAGACGGTCGCGGTTTTCCTGAAGCTGGCGTTGCTCCTCATCTGTAAGAGTTTGCGGCTCACTGTCACTGGGTGGAGTCACGGTAGGAGGTGCTGGATTTGGTGGATACGGTGCGCAAGCGCCCATCAGGGCTACTGCAGCAAGTGGAAGTATGAGATTCTTCATAACGTTTTATAAGAGAATAGTAATTGTGTGGAGGTGTGAATTGCTAGCGGGGACAGTAATAATACAGAGCATTATAAGGCATCTGTCAGGTTTTGCATTTGATAGGATCAAAACAATACCCCAAGGGCGGGAAAACCAGCAGATGAGTATATATTTTCCTCATATAATCAACAAGTCAAGCCATTGGGTGGGATTTGAGCTAAAAATGACGGGCTGAACAGGAAATCCATGTTCAAACCCGTCAACTTTATGAGTTCAGCTTAAGTTGTTTTAGCCTTTGCGTTCGAGCCAGCGAGAGACGTATTCACGACCTCCCAGTCCGATGGCAATGGCACCGCCAACACCTAAAGCAACTCCTAAGGCATAGATTGTCACGGTGTATGGTAGTCCCGTGAGTTCAGGAGCGATATTAGAACGCTGCAGCGCCACCACGATGGTCAGAATGAGGATTCCGAATTTTGCGGCTTTAGCAATCATTGCATTCTTATCGGCAAGATTCTTGTGCGCAAACTTGGCCACAAGCCAACCTGCGCCCAGAATAATGATAGCGATCAGGATATTAAAATAGCCCTCAACAAAAATCTCGGAGGCACCGGCAAGCATATCGATTTCCAATGTGTTGATCGCCGCTCCGACAATCAGAACAACGACACTAATCATGACAATGAGACCAGCCATATTGCTGACGGAACCTTTGCCCTCTGGTGAAATATCCAGACCAATTTTACCAGGCCACTCATTGGCTCCAGCAGCTTCAAGCAGGCTGGTAATCAGACGGCGCGCAATCTGACCAATTAAAATACCGACTGCAATCAGAACGGAGGCGAGAACAAGATTGGGGACTGCACCGAGAATCGAGTCGACCACATTACTGATCGGGTCAGACACAGCACCAAGATTCAATAAGCCCAGAATATCTGGAACCAATACGAGGATGATAAGACAGTATAGCGCAGTGGCTAGAGAGTTCGAGACAGGAGCCTTGCCTGCGGCAGCGCCCAGTCGCTCATCAAGTTTGGCTGCATTCATGGCACCTGCTGCGATTTTTTTCACAGCCTTGGCGACGAGCAGCACAAAATAGAGCAACACTCCGGCACCCACCAAATTCGGAATAAAGCCAAGAAATTGATTTAACATATCTCTCAGTGGCTCACTGACTTTATCCAGACCAGCTACTCCAAGAGCAAGAATGGCGAGGAACAAGAGTAGAATGTAATAGACAAAATTAGCGATGGCACCCTCAGCTGCACCTTCGTAACCGACCATGCGTGCGATCTTGTCGTCGACCTCTGTTTTTTTCAGGCCTTTGTAAACAAGCCCCTTAATGAGGCGCGCAACTACGCGTCCTAGCAGAAATACGACAATTGCGAGAACGTAGGCACCAAAGGGCTGGATGGCATCGAAGCCTTGTTGCACACGGGTGAAAAACTCTCCGAGCTTGTCACCAAAGGATTCACTGGCTGCTAATATGGGGATGGATTGTAACATATTGATTTGTGGTTGTTGGTTTTAGTTTCAGTGAGGCGTTATTACCTCGTTTGGCACAATTCCTTTTGTTACTCCTATTGGAGCATCAAAAAGACAGGCACATCCCCAGAGACAGTGATTCGGCTCTTGATTGTCACAGACTTTTTCACAACATCCTTGTCAAGGAGCTACCCATGCACGCAGCCAATAACATTGAGAACGATCTATTCACCTGCCTGAACGCTGGTGAATTAAGCGATGATGCCTTCTCAGAGGTCGCTTTGCGCATTTTCAAACATCAGTATTCCAACAATCCGGCTTATGGCAATTATTGCGATGCACTTGGCGTTTCTCCAGAATCGATCACTGAGTGGCAAGAAATTCCCGCGCTCCCGACAGATGCTTTTAAGTTTCCAGAAACCCCCGTCGTCTCTTTCCCCCACAGCAGAACAACACGAACTTTTCTAACTTCTGGAACAACCACGGAACGCAAAGGGGCACACCATTTCCAGTCACTCAAGCTTTACGAGACATCCGTGCGTCAAATGTGGCAGACTCTTAACATCGGAAAAACAAGCTCTGCCATATTCCTGACACCATCACCTGACCGAGCACCTCAATCTTCCCTATCCCACATGATGGGAGTGCTTGAGCCACTCGTCGCCGAGCAATCATCATGGATACACACCGACCAGGGTCTGGACATCGAAATCCTAACAAAACTTGCCTCTGCGGGTAAATCCATCGCTCTATTCGGCACGGCATTGTCATTTCTCGAACTCTTCGATCGCTTGGACAAACATCTAGAGCTATCGCATGGCAGCTATGCAATGGAAACAGGCGGCTACAAGGGATCCCATAGACAACTCGAAAAATCTGAACTCTATTCACTCTTTGACCAAAAACTTGGATTGAATGAAAATGATGTGCTCAACGAGTATTCGATGACCGAGCTGAGCAGTCAGTTCTACAGCCGAGGTCTTGGAAAAACTCACGATTCCCCTGCTTGGACACGGATCAGAGTCATCGATCCGTCTACCGGAATTGATGCGGCAAAAGGTTTTCCGGGTTATTTAGCAATTTACGATCTCGCAAATTTTCAATCAGTCATGGCAATCCAGACACAGGACATAGCCATCGCACATGATGACCGATCATTCACCCTGCTAGGCCGTGACCCTTCTGCTTTACCGCGCGGCTGTTCCCGATCAGCAGATGCCCAATACGCCTCATCATGAATTCCACGGAGCATAGAATTAAGCAGCTTTCAGATGCGTCAAAACATGCGCTTTTCGCTCAGCTAGTTGGTGAGTTCAGTGAGAAAGATCTCACCACGTATCTTGAGGTGGAACTTGGTCGCGCTGATGCGTTAGATACATTTTCTACCCATGGAAACATTCGGAGCAAAGCAATCACGCCTGAACACATTCTGCACATCGTCAGTGGCAACACCCCGCACGCATCAATGCAAAGCGTATTCCGAGGGCTACTGTTAGGATCAGCCAATACAATCAAACTACCCGCAGGTGGATTACCAGAGCTAGCCTTATGGATAGATTCACTACAAGAGGATCTGCGGAAACTGGTCACCCTCGAGGAAGACATTGAAAATTTCGAATGGAGCTCGGCCGACGTTGTGATTGCCATCGGATCAGACAGCACGATTAACGCGATCCAGAACCTCATCCTCCCACACCAAACCTTTATCCCACATGGCCATAAAATCTCGGTTGGGATTGTGATCGACCCTACCCACAAGGCAGCTGATCTGGCTGCAAAAGACGTCTCGCTTTACGACCAGCGTGGTTGCTTGTCGCTGCACGCGATATACGTGGATGAATCTAGCGGCACATCTGCCAGAGAATTCTCAAATTTGCTCGCGAAATCCATGGCAGACTTCGCTACACAAACGCCGCCTAACGATCTGACTCTATCCGAAGCTGGCGCGATTCATAATTTCCGCGAAACCATTCGTTTTCAAGCAGCTAATGGTTACGCTGTTGGGATTATAGAAAGCTCTAAGTCTCTCGACTGGACTGTTGTCTATCAGAATTCACCCACCTTACACCTCTCGTGCCTGGGTCGCTGTGTTTTTGTCAAACCACTTCCAAAAACACTGGATCTCGAAACTTTAGGCGAGGAAGCCAGACACCTCTCTACAATTGCGCTGCACCCCTTTGATTCTGAACAGGCAGAAAAATTAATTCACCTACCCGCCCACCGAATTTGCCCGCTTGGCCAGTCGCAATCCCCCAGCCTTTTCTGGCACCACGATGGATTCGCGCCGCTCTCATCGATGGTGAAATGGCAAGACATCGGTTAAAAACAACATATAGTATTTCCACCTCACCATGTTTGATCCCCCTATTACCACCGTTGGAAAAATTGTCAGTTCTCCAAAACCTAACATTTACCGTGTGTCGTTGCCCAATGGGAAAATTGTTATTGGACACGTCCCGAAGTCGAAACGTGACCTTCACGCATCGCTCAAGTCGGAAACAGAGGTGATCCTCGAACTCACTCCCTACGATCTTGAAAAAGCACGTATCGTTGGGCTAGAGGAGCCTGAAAATTAAATCGCGTTACCCTCACACAGGGTCTGATCCATTCCGAGAGCCGGGTTTTCCTCAACAGCCTCACCTACTAGCACAGCAGGAACACCGGCCACAGTCTGATGCGGTGCCACATCATCCAGCACCACGCTCCCAGCACCGATCTTAGCACACTCACCGATTTCAACACGGCCAAGAATCTTCGATCCCGCACCGATTAGCACTCCTGAGCGCACGATTGGGTGACGGTTACCTGTTTGCTTACCAGTTCCCCCAAGGGTCACTTCATGAAGAATCGAAACGTTGTCCTCTATAATCGAAGTCTCACCGACGACGACACTAGTGGCGTGATCTAACAAAATCCCACAACCTATCCGCGCAGCCGGGTGGATATCCACCCCAAAAATTTCACTAACAATACTCTGGAAATATAAGGCCAGTGCCTTGCGCCCGTCATTCCAGAGAACATGCGCCACACGATACGAGGTGATTGCTAGAAATCCTTTGTAAAAAAGCAAAGGCTCCAGCTCGGACTGACACGCCGGGTCACGATCTACAATCGCCTCCATATCTCGAGCCGCGCTGAGCACTTCCTTCTCGTTTGCCAGCAAGATGCTGCGTAGCAAGGGCTCTAACTGATCCCTCTGCATATCCTCACGTGAAAGCTTACGTGCAAGTCTCGCAGCCAGACTCTCCGCCAGTGTGGCACGGCTGATAATCACATCCTCAAGCATATGCCTGAGCTGCGCCTCGTCTTCCGCCATTTTGACCGCATTTTCACGAATACGCTGCCATATTTGTTGGGCAATCTCGGACATATCACGGGGTGCATGACAGAGGTTATACTCCTTGGTGCTGGCGTCATCTGGTTGGTTGTGGTGCATTTCTTATGTGAGAATTTCCCAAAAACTTGAATATGCCTGCCGAGCAATGGTTCAGCTCGCGCGGCAGTATGATGGGCAGACTCTTACACGACTTGACGAGCTAGCGCAACGCGAAGAAGTGTCAGCCAACTTTTTAGTCCAAATTCTCAATGACCTCAAACGTAGCGATCTGATTACAAGCAAACGTGGCAAAGCAGGCGGATACTTGCTGCATAATCCACCCCATGAGATCACATTACTGCACATCACACGCGCGGTAGAACCAGCCATGCTCAATGCAGAAATGTCGCACGATGGGCAATCTGGCAGACGAGTCAGCCAGGCTTGGCAACAGGTTTCCCAGGTCATGGAAAAGGAGCTGCAAAGCATCACGCTCGACTCCCTGAGCATGCAATCGCCCATGTTTTATATATAAAATTGCCTCATGGCTGATTTCTGTTTATAATTAAACTATGCGGATTATAAGCTTATCTTTTCTATCCATCCTGATGTTCTCGAGCGGATCTGTAATCAACGCTCAGGAGCTGCTTAAAGCACCCGGAGTAAATGCCACCCCTGTCAACCAGCGCCTTGCGTATGGTAATGCCTGTGGTCCCGCATCACTGCTAAATGCTTTTCAATACGGCAGTGAAAGATGGCGCAAAGTTTTTGATGCCCTTCCAGGAAAAGATCACCGCTACCGCATCCGCTACGTTGTCGCCGCGTGGGGTAAGGAACCTTCCTCACATATCAAAGGGCGAATGCGTTGGAACCCCAAGCAAGGGATCAACCTCCTCGACCTAACAGATATGGCGAACGCTATGCGCAAGCCCCACTACCTCCCCACAATCAAGCAGGAGGTGCTTACTAAAAAAACCAGAGGTTCTTATGCGGATTTACTCAAGCGCAGCCACAAGCTGATGGCCAAATCACTCAAAAAAGGGTTCCCCCCCATCATCAGCATCCGCCGCTATGCCTATCGCTACAGCCCTGAGGTCGGGCAAAAATCATGGTGGCCAATCCGCGCCCACTTCGTCGTTGTGACTGAAATCCCCAAACGCGTCAGCGCGCCCTATGGATTCTACCGCATCAAATATATCGATCCCTATGGCGGACTCATGCAGAAAGGGCAGATCGAGGTCTACACAGGAGCATTCCGGAACAGCCCGTTTGTGATCGCCAATATGCCCGACGTGCTAGTGGGTAAGAAACTGGTCAAAAAAGGAGAGCCTACCATCATCACGATGTCGGCAGTGATTGGCGCCTGGTGATATTTTTCCAGATCGGAGAGATTGACCCCCAAACGCACGTAGTAAAGGAAATGTCAGCCGATTGCGGCCAAGAATATCCTTGGCTCTGCGAACCGGATTGCTATGCTCCGATTTAATCAATTTGGGGTGTTGTTACAGCCCCCATTTTCCACATCACTCGCCCTGATGCACACCTCGAAACACTTCAATCCTATCATTTGCATTCTAAGCATTCTCGCGACTGCTATTCCCGCATCGGCAGATGTTCCGGATTTCCGCAAGGACATCCAACCCATCCTCGAAAGCAACTGCGTGCGCTGCCACACAGAATCCAAGGTCAAGGGCGGCCTGAGAATGGATACCTATGAAAAAATCATGGAGGGTGGTGAAACAGCCGATGCGATCGTGCCGGGCGATCCTTCAAAAAGCGAGCTCCTCGTCCGAATCCACCTGCGCCCCATTGATGAGGGTGTCATGCCGGATGAAGGGCAGGCACTAAAGCCCGAGGAGGTTGCTCTGCTCGACGCCTGGGTAAAAGCAGGAGCAAAATGGCCAAAAGGAGTCACGCTCACCGAGCGCAAGCCGGAAAAACCGAAACGTGTCGCCATGCCCAAAAAGGCACCTGCCAACAACATCGAGGCAGCTGCATTCCTCGATGATATTTTACGGCGCGAAAATGCCGACACCGATGCAATCACCACGGAACCCATCAGCGACACTGACTTTCTGCGACGCTCTACTATCGACCTCATTGGAAGAATCCCCACCGTCAAAGAAATCAAAGAGTATGAGAGCTGGGGCGATGTCCGACGCGAAAAGCTCATTAAAAAACTCACCGCGCACCCACGCTTCGCAGATCGCTGGACCATCTTCATGGCAGACATGCTGCGGATTCGCTCCAACGTCACGGGAGGCAATCAACTTCTCGCCTACATCAACGGCTCGATCGAGCAGGAAAAGCCATACGATGTTCTCGTCCGCGAGTTGATCAGCGCCTCAGGTCGTGCCAACTCGAATCCAGCCGTCGGATACATCCTCGGCGATGATGCCCAACCGATGGAACTCGCCGCCTCCACCTCGCAGATATTCATGGGGGTCAGGATTGGCTGCGCCATGTGCCACGATCATCCATTCGATGACTGGGAACGGAAAGATTTCTACGACCTCGCCGCCTTTTTCGGCAAAACGGTCAAGATACAGGGTCGTCGCAATAACCGTTCAGTTTATACCACCGAGGGAGACAAAATGACCGTGCTCTGGCCACCAGAGGACAAGGCCGAAGCCGATGAACGCAAACCCGTCAAACCACGTTTCCCATTCCAAATCGCTAACTCCAAAAAATCACCGCACTACATCGAGCGATTTAGAGAGGCTCGACTCGCCCGAGAAAAGTCAAAATCCAGCGATAATAAAAGCGCCTCACTCGACGCACTGCTCGATGCAGTTGAACCCAATGTCGGAAAAACCGACGACCCCGTGCTTAAGGAAGCGAAGGAGGAGAGCAAAAAACTCAACGTGCACGCAGACATCTATCGCTCCAGCGAACTCCGCAATCAACTCGCCCAGCTCATCACCGATCCGAAAAACGACTACTTTGCCCGCGCCTTTGTGAACCGCGTTTGGGCAGAATTGATTGGTCATGGATTCGTTGAACCGCTCGATAATTTCTCCGACTACAACGAGCTCCATCACCCCACCACACTTGATTTCCTCGCGCAGGAATTTATCGCGTCGGGCTATGATTTCAAAACATTGATCCGGATCATCACCTTGTCGGATGCCTACCGACGTTCTGCACTCCCCCCAGGCACGCCAATTACAGTCCGCGAGAAAAGCGAATTGAATTTTGCCGCCGCTCCGATCCGCCGCATGCTTGGCGAGGTGCTTTATGATAGCATCGTCGTTGCCGGTCACCTCGAGGATTTCAAATGGCCCCAAGGAGCCAATAACAAAAAGGTCACCCGCGAGATCCGTGTCCCAACCGGCGAATACAAGATGGTCGAAGCCGGGCAGCCGAAAATGATGCCCGAACAACCCGCCATGCGAGGCGACGGCTATGACCTCGAGTCTTCCCTGCAGGTCAATTTTAATTCGATACTCAACAGCAAGGAACAAAACGAACTCGAATCCATGCGAGAGAAGTCCGACGAACAAATCAAGGCCGAAAAAATGGCCGCGATGCAAAAAGAAGAGCAGCGTAAGGTCATGCAGTATAAGACCGAGACCATCACTCAGACCGTTGACGACAACCCACGCTTTGCCAGCGCCATGCGCATGGCCACTCCTGCCCCTCCGGCACACTTCCTC
>JBGCEU010000045.1:0-4869 GCA_045106535.1 Akkermansiaceae bacterium
CGCGGATGACATGATCGACGATGCTTCAGGCGGACTCGCGCGTTACATTCTCGTTAACGGACTGGAAAAGGAAATTGCGGCACTCGTTTACCCGGATAGCCGTGGTGAAGGTCACGGCATCGCACGCTTTAACGACCACCCTCAGCTAGATTTTACGCGTGTGCAGGAGGAGCCAGACGTTCACTTCGCCCACAACAGCGGATTCCTCTGTAAGACCGGTGCCACGGAGCCAGAGCGGCTCAAGAAATTGTTAGCGAATTCCTGGGAATAATAAACTACGGCGGAATACATGTCATGCCGAGTGGGTGCGGGTGCGTTGTTAAGGCGTGCCAGATCTGCTTGTGAAATATCATGCAGCCTGATCCGGATGCCGCTGTGATAAAAGAACCAAGGGAGGTCATCGCCGCTAAGAATATTTTTGTGTGTTTGAGCACGGATCGTTAGAAAAATAGGATTTTACCGCTTGGGGAATTCCTTGGAGATTGTAGTGATATTTGATCCTTGAGATGGTTGGGCGGAGAGCGTAATCCACTCACTGGTCTGTTGGGTGGTTCCGTAGTTACGGTAAATGATCGCTTGAATGGTAGCGGGGTGGGCACAGGTGAAATTGAGTTTGTATTCGCCGGGCATGGCACTTTTGATGATGTATTCGCTGATACCAGGTGCCTTGTAGATGCGACCGCCGAGATGTGAGGGCGAATTGCCGGATGTGCTATTCCCCATGGGTTCTTGCACACTGATTTCGACTCCCGCATCAGGGTCACTGGAGTAAACTAAACAACGGATGTCCCCGGTGATTTTTTGGTTGTTAGGGTGTGCCATGTTTACGCGGTTGTTTCTTTCTGTAAGCGTTAGTAGAACGTGACCGAGATGAGTTTGTGCATTTTGCGAAACAAGAATGCCTTGGTGATGCTCGCTTGCCTCCTTATCTGTTGACTGCCCTCTGTGTCGGTAGCGGGCATTATCTAGCTTGCGCTGCATGTCCTTTGGGTAGAGGTGTGAGTTCAGGGTGTTAAGTGCCTTTGCCCAGAGTTTGAGCTCACCAAGCCAGTAAAGGAACGCTCGCTGGGATGCTGATGACATTGCGTCATCCTCGGGTATGTTAGAGAGTGCTTGAGTGGCGAGTTCCTTGTGCCCGTGCTTTGCCAGTAGTCTGGCGAGGGACGCGTAGTCTGCGGTGAAGTGACGTGTTTTTCCGATGGCTTTCTGATAGGCTGCCTCGGCACTTTTTGGGGATTTGAGAGCGGCTTCCAATGCTCTGAGTTGTTTGTCAGTGAGGGAGACGGGGACTTGGGGGTTGGGTGCTGGTATTACTGTCGAGGTCACCTCGGTATTTTTAATTTCACGCCTGTTAGGAGGTGATCCGCCGCCGCTGCCGCCGCCAAAGGGATCATGAAGCCCGCTGCCGGTGGACACACGCGGTTGATTTTGTGCGATCGGTGGCAGAGATGTAGGATCTGTGGCGGAGTCACCGGAATCATCGCCGAAGGGGTCAGAGGAAAAGCCATCTTCATCAGAGTAAGGCTCTGGCTGAACCACAATCATGTCGCCCGGAAGCAGGGTGATGTCCTTGTATCGCCTACTGGCAATATTGTAAGTGGTCGCGTGGGCATTCCTGTAGAGGCTGACCGCCTGCACTGATCCGTAGGGATGTAGGCCACCGGCGTGTTTGATGGACTGCTTGAGGGTGGGGGCTTTTTCAAATCGGTGGGTTGTCGGGAAATTGACTAGTCCACGGATGGAGACTGCGGTTTTTTTTCCTGCGGGTGCTTTTGGCTTTATGTTGCGCAGGTTATTCCATTGCTTGATAAGTGCATTATGTTTGCCGAGCCATTTTTTTAGGTTCTCATTACTGCTGAGCTTGGGCTGCTGCTCAATGAGTTGTTGTGTCTTGTCTCTCCACGTTTCGATAAGACCGTAAGCACGTTGGTCGATTTCGTCTTTTTCAAAAGCTGTATCGATGGCATTGAGCCAGATTTCTGTCTGGCGGTAGCTGGCGATCAGTGTGTTAGGCAGCCATGAAAAGTTACGGCGGTTCCAGCTGACTTTTTCTGCCCAAGCTGGGTTGATCTGGTTGCGGTGTGGTTCTTTGTTAGACTGCTTCTTGATAGCAATATCCCATTTTCTACGCAGGCTGGGTTCTGGTGGTGGAATTTTAAACTCAACGTAGTCTCGGAATAGTTCGAGCACGATGAGAGAGGTATGGTCGCTCACCAAGTTGTGCATGCGGCAATGTCTGATGATTTCACTCTGGCTGCTAGATCCCGACTCAAGGGATAGAAGGTGTTGCTGCGCCCAGATACGTCTGACAGATGAGGTGGTGTCATTGGTGTGCTCGTTGGGAAGTTTGACGGTCTGTTGGAGTGTGTCGCCGTTGCCATTGGTGTAGGTGATCTTGGCGTTTCCTTGAAGTTTACCAGCAGCTGTACCTGCGATGCTCTGCCGTTTTTGAGTCACGTGGCCTGCTGGCAGCGCGATTGTGTTGGAAAAGGAGCTAGGTGCCCAGGCGGACTTGATACGGAAGCGCGTGTGGGTGAGCGCTCGTAGGGCAGCTACGGGCTTGTCGGCTGTCAGGTTAAACGCGCCACCGCATCCGGCTTGGGTTGCGCGGTGCAGATGCTGCCTGTTCTGACGATGCAGGATGATGGTAGACCAGTCTTGGGAGAGCTTAATCTGATCGCTTGATACGCCGTCGGTTACTAGGATTGCGAGGTCAGGCTTGGGTGCGCTGTCACCTGAGTTTTTAATTAGGTGGAATGCCGATGAGCCATCATAGAATGTGCCTTCAACAGACCTGCGCAGGTCTTTCCAGTTGCCGTTCCTTATACGGAAATCTCCGACGGTGTGGATTTTGTTTCTCAGCAGCTTGAGAGTGACGCGGGTGTCACCGATGTGCTTAAAATAGAGATCTAACAATTGAAGTTCTTTGCTTACATCGCGCCCGCGGCATGAGGCGGATGCATCCCAGATGAGGTGGATGTGGTTAGGCTTCTTGCGTGGTCTTTCTGTGGCGTCAGCTGGTAGGTCGAAGTCGAGCTGGAAGTAGTCCGTGCCCGCGTGTTTCTCCAGCCTTAGCTTTGGATTGCGGGGCAGGGGAGCCTTAACGGTGATATTGCCTTTCAGTTGCACATCCTTGGCGGCGGCTTCTATAAGATCTGGCTTCTCTCTAACAAAATCAAGGTTTGTGCCGCTGACGATGGGAGCCGCTCCGCTGCTGTGAACGCGGCAGGTGAAGGAATCGACCTTACCGGGGTAGTTCACTGGTAAGTTGTAGTGAAGTTTTCCTTCCTTAGTGGGGATGCGCTCGATGTAGCCGATGCGGACGAGCTTGGTGCCTTTCCCGGGTATGGGGTAGACGCGGGTGCGGTAGGTGTTGTTAGCCTCGCGCTCGACGAGACCGGGATCGACCTTACGCGCTTTGATCGTCTCGTAGGCATGGCGTGCCTGCTTTTTTTCGACAGCCACGGCATCACGTAGAGAGCCGTTTACTTCGAGGGCGTACTGGGAAACAGTGGCGCCATCGGGGAGTGGCATGACGAACTCGCCCTCCTGGAATCGGGATGTTTCATTTCTGAAACGAAGCGTGAGCACAGTTTCCGCATAAATCCCAGTAATGGTGATGTCCGCTTCAATGCGATCAATGCGCAGTGGGACGCGGTTGTTTTTATCCTTCACCCACATCTTGGGTGTGGCGGCGTGTGTGAGACACGCAGAGAGAAGAAGACCACCGATAAGAGTCAGGGCTTTCATTGTGAACCGTGGGTGTGGGGTTAGCGACCCGGAAAAATGACGTTCGCGCGCACGAAGACAAAGACCTTGCGGCTCATGTCTGTGACGCCTTTATCATCCTTGGGGGAGAGGGCGCCTAACAGGCAGGGTTTGCCGTTGGCGACCGTCACTGCGGTATTGAGCCTGAGTGTGTAGAACACGGGCATCATGATGTTCGCCTCGCCGTGTTTGTCCTTCCACGATGCCCAGATGTCATTCTTGATGTGGTAAACAATTTCAGGTGACACACGGACATCGATGTAGGCGTTGTTCTCTCCGATGGTGGGCTCTACTTCGAGAGTCGAGCCAAGGTTCCTAGTCTCGAAGGCAGTGGGTGTGGGGCCGGTGGAAATCTCCTTGCTCTTGACGCTTTGCTCGGAGCCTTTCTCGAATTTGACGGTGGTAGGAAGCTCCGGTGGTTCGTATTCGGTCGGGTAGATAAATTCCCGGATCGATTCCGCAGTGGCTTTCTCACCACTGCGGGCTACCACCATCTGGTTCTCGATGATCCTTGCTTTGCCGTTTTTAACGAGTTCGTTGATTTTGTTTCTCAGCGCAGCGTCTCCCTTGCTGGCAGCGGGATCCGCCATCAGGGCGGTCATCTGCGTGAGCGGCATTTCGATGTACTCGACTTGCACGCGGACTTGGCGTGGAAGGCTGGCTTCGGTTTGTTCGCCGAGTGGGTCGAATGGAGATTCTTGGGCAGCGATAGGGGTAATACCCAGCATGGCTGAGCAGATAAGTGGGATGTAGGTGTTAAGTTTCATAGGTAATCGATAGGTTAGGGTGGTCGTCGGAGGGCGTCGAGAGTGTATTTTGAAAGTGGATTATGCTTGGGGCGTAAAGCTGTGGTGATACATTCGTGGCATGTTTAAAAAGCTGGTTATTTCTTTAACGTTACTAGTGTTTCCGATGGCGTGTATTGCGGATCAGGTGGGCATAGGGGATTTTATGGTTCGGCCAACATGTGCTAACGCGCCCTCAGCAAAGTTTCAGATTAGTGGAACCTCGGAAATGGATTTTGACATCATGCGTGGTGGTTTTTCTATGGATCGTGTACTCCTGCTTGCGCCTCTGGGAAGTGCTTTAAAGATCAATGAT
>JBGCEU010000046.1:0-20673 GCA_045106535.1 Akkermansiaceae bacterium
TGATCGGATTTGTCCCCAGCTGTTGATTCGGCTGTCAAGGTGACGGACTTTGCGAGCGGGATCACTTGGCTTTTAAAAAGACATTCGGTTACCGAATGCTTTTTGATTTCAACATTGATGCTTTCTTTAAATCCTACTCCGCCCTCAAGGTTGAGCGTCACATCGACCTTGCCTTCGAAGTCGGTAAGATTATGAATCTTGGCGAGGAATTGCATTTTGTCGCCCTCTTGCACCAAAACTGGAGCCTTGAGTTCGAGGAAAAAGTCCTTGCGAGTTATGAGCTTCGCCGTGGATTGGCCAACGAGAGTCTTTTGTGTGCATCCTCGGGCTGTTAGTCGCCATTCTGTTGTGTTCTCGGGAAGAGGAATAGTGACGGTCGCCTTGCCCGCATCATCGGTCACGATAGGAGCCAGCCAGCGGGAGGCATTCATAACTTCCTTGCGCGGTTGAGCCGTATTATCTTTACTTCGACCGTTTTTAGATTTTTTAGATACGGCACCTCGTTCACCAGCAAAGGGGTCGGATTCTCTGGAGAGCAATTTGGGTCGAGCCTCCGAGTTTGGAGCGGGCATATTACGCTGACTTTTTAGGTCACTAAGCCTGAGTTGAAGATTTGCACCTGCCTGCCCCTCAAGCTGTTGCGCACTGTCTGACGGGTTGCTGTAGTATAGCGAGCCGTTCCTCGCACGGAGTTTATCAAGCTGCGCCATTTCCTTTTGCTTGCGGGCAATGCGTTCTTTTTCTTCGGCTATCGATTTCACCACCGGTCTTGTCCGCCCTGTGTAATCGAACCCACAAGTTGACCCAAGACGGAACTCCGCATTACGGCGCGCGCCTGATTGGAAAAACTCACGGATCGGAGGTGCGGCATCTGGGTAGAGCGCGTAGAGGGCTTCGTTCACCAGCGACAGACTCAGTGCTGCTTTCACGGGCTTATTGTTCTGGTCTGTCACTAGAATATCGACAATACCATCCGCACCTGGCGCATCGACGGCTTTACGTGGTGTTACTTTCACCCGTAGCTCACGCTCAACGGTCAGATCCTTCGTAGCAGAACGAATTTTGAGACCATCCATGGCAGCCACCGCAATGCGGAAATTCGGGAAGTGCTTGTGATCTGGAACGAGGTCTAACACATTGTAGCCTGATTTCAGAGTAATTACTTTATGGGATAGAATTTGTTCCCCTTCAATTGTCACTAATGCAAGCATGGGATCGAGGCGTGAGTGCAGGCTGACAGGTAAATTCGCACCCACTTGCCCGGTCGAGCTATCGGCAAAAAACCGGAGCTTCACGTCATCGGAGTCGTCCGAGACGGCAACCGTATTTTGTGCAGTGACCACCTGCTTGAAGCGGTCTTCCCCCGACACCCGAATGATGTATTGCCCACCTTTTTTCAGAGTGAGTTTTTGAGTAGCGAGTCCAGTTTTTGCATCGGTGCTTACCTTATGCTCTTCAACGGTAACTTCAGCTGATGTATTTGGCGGGCGAGGAATCCATGGGACAGCTGCGAGGATCTTGTTTGTTTTAGCTAACTCTCTGCGAAGAACGTACAGAGTTAGATCCTTACTGATCGGCTTGCCGTCGGCGGAGACAGTTTTTAAGTTAATGTCCATTGGCTCACCTGCGAGAGCTACCTTCTGGGCGGGCGTCACGCTGGTCGTGAAGCCGAGTTCTGCAAGAAACACATGGTCATTAGTCCGAACATTGTATTGCGTGGCGAGCGCGGCAAATTGAAGAGACCGACCGGGCAGGAAGCCCGAAGGATCAAACTCGACGGCAATCACGCCCTTGTCATCTGTCCGCCCGGTATATGTCCTGCCGTCGGGCAAGGTGTAATCAACCATCTCCCCTGCTGCAGGACTACCCCAGTAGTAGTTCGCCTTGATCTTGGCGGAGATTTTTTCTCCCCTAAAAATCACTTTGCTAGGGAAATCGAAGGCCAACTTGACCTTCTCCAGCTTGTAGCGCTGCACTTGAAATGACCCATTATATACAGGAGACGACTTAACCCCCTTTTCACTCACGCTGATATTATATCCGCCCAGAAGTGCCTGAGAATCGATCTTGATCGTTGTGTCAAATGTTCCGAAGCCACTTAATTTTTGTGTGGTTTCCTTGAGCATACGTCCCTTCGGATCGAGCACTCGTACAACATATTTTTTGCCCTTGGGCACAACGTAGCTGCCGTCTTTGACATCTCTAAGTATACCACGGATACTCACCTTCTCTCCCGGGCGATAAGTTGGCTTCTCCGTGTAAATGTAACCCCGATCACTCAAGCCTGAGCTGAATCTTAGATTATGTAGGTTTAGATTATTTGAAGCGATTCCTTGCTCACTAGCAGCGAAAATGCGGACGCTTGAGCTGTTTTTCAATTTATCAAAAAACTCCTTACGGAATACTCCGTCCTTGCCTGTTTTGCCTGTACCGAAAACCTCCTTGCCGTCACTCGCGATCACAGAGACCCCCGGCGCAGGCTTGTTAGTAAGTCGGTTCTGCGCGTAGACCAGCACCTCGCGGCGGCTCGTCTTAGTAATGATATCGATATCCGTCCGGATCACCAGTGTCGTAGTTTCGTAATCCTCCTCGGCTACCTTGATGACACATACACCTGGCTTTCCTTTTTCAAACGGAATCTTGATACGCTGTGTCGTTGGTTTGTATTTTTGGTAGTCCTTTACATCTACCTCCCATGTTTTATCGGGCTGGATCAGGTCAACATCCAGCTCGTCGATTCGATCAATCCCGTGGGTTTTGCGGAAATACGCTTCGAGATTTAGAAAATACTGTCTCAGCTTGAGCTTTGGCGCATTACGTGAGGTGACTTCAATATAGACATCCTCATTGGTGCGGAATGATCGTTCTGTTTTTGCCGTTAGAGCATGTGCCGTCATCGTGGCAAACCGCTGTCTTGCCTTTCGCGCTGAGCTACCCCAATTTAATCGCTGATAGGTTGCTAGAGCCTGGTCAAGCTCGCCCAGTTTTTCTTCCTGAATCACACCGATACGGTACAGCGCCAGCGACGACTCCTCGGTCTTGGGATACTTACTCACCAGACGCTCCCACTCCCTCACCGCCTTGCGATAGAGGGTTTTCACTTTTTCGGCCGTTTCTTTATCAAGCTCTTCGGCTGACTCTTCAAGCTCCTCTGCGAGTCCGTATTGAATCTGACCGAGGGTAAAAAGAATTTGCCGTGCCCTGCCATCTAACGGATGATCTTGGAGAAACTTGTCGAAGTGCCCTTTTGCCAGCGCGAAATCTTTTGCGGCCACGGCATCGATACCAATACGGAATTTAGCATCGATGATGCCCGACTGGCATTGCGCCCACTGTGCGCCGTTAGGAAAACGCGCAATGTATTCGCGCCATTGCTGGATCGCCTCCGTGTATTTCTTCTGTTGGAACCGAAGCTGTCCGATCATGTGAACCGCCTCCCTGGTCCAATTCTTCAGCGTAGCACTGCATGAGTGCCCTGTCTTGATTTTCGGATCCACTTCGCCGTCTTCCGGGACGAATGTGAAATTTTTTGCAGCCGCAAACTTCTGATAGGCGTCAATCGCGTTATCTGTTTGCCCCGCATTCTGATAGGTCAGAGCAATCAGTCGTGATGTGTCCGTTGCACGCGGATGCTTTGGGTGGGCTTTGAGGAAATTGCCAGCAGTTTGAAGCCCCTTCTCACGCTCGTTCGGAGCTGGGTGCGGCAGGTTATAGGAGCGAACCAGCAGCCAATGCGTGTCCGAACGTTGGGCAACATCGTCATGTCCTAACAAATTGAGCAAGTCTTCAGCATTTTGTCGCGCCGCCTGCAGTTTACTCAGGTATGATGACGGGTTATTCTGCACCTTCAATGCCTGATGACGCATACCGGGAACCACTAAGATACTCTGCCCGCACTGAGCTAGTTGCACTTCCACTAAATGAAATCGTGCATCCCTCCAGTGCTGGCCAGCAGGCAGTGGGTTCTCACGCACCTGTCCGCGAAATCGTTCAGGGCTACCCACTGCGCCAGACCATTTCGGATCATATTCTTTGAGGTAAATGCGGTAATGATTCTCCGCTTGCTGCCAGTTATTGAGGTTCTGGTAACAGCGAGCTATCTTAAACTGCACAGTATCGCGCAAATCGCGCCCGATTTCCAAGCTCAGTGCCTTGGTGTATATCTGAAGTGCTTTATTGTAATCCGCTGGCGGTGCATCAAGTTCATCGTCCCCCGGCTTACGGCTCAATTCATCACCAAACTTCACCAGCACATTGGCGATGCCTTTTTTTCGATTTGCCGAGAACAAGCGATTCGCCTCGGCTTCATAAATCGCCTCGGCTTCCTTGAATTTTTTCTGCCTAACGAGCGCCTGACATTTAAGGAAAAGCGCTTTGCGTCCCCACTCGCTTTTAGGGAAATCATTTGCCAGTTTGTCGCACGTTGCAACTGAGCCATTGTCTTTGCCATTGTGAAAAAGTGCCAAGCCCTTGAGGTAGGTGGCGTAATCTTGCCGTTTAGCATCGTCACCCGCAAGATGTCCGTCCAGTAACTCGATTGCTTTATCAAATTGCTTACCCTGGATAGCATTCTCCGCCGCACGTAACTTATCATCGGCAGACGCGGAAATCGCTAGCAATAGACCCAGACAAATAAGATTCAAAAACGTTTTCATAATAGTGGGATCATAGGGTTTACGGAGTTTAGCTGTGTAAAGCGGATGTAAAAAACAACATGGCGAGCATACACAGCAATGTGAGAGCGGCACCAACACTGTTTTTCATCGGGAAAGCAACAAGACCCTCACATCTCAACGACACACTAATTGCCTGGATCTTAGATTTTTCTGAATTTACTAAGTCTCGGATTGGAGCCCTGATACAGCTAGCTTGGCTTCACGCTCTGTGGGTGGCAGATTGTGTTCTCAGGATCATAGCGGTTCTTCATTTTTTGAATTAATGACAAACCTGCGTCGTAGTAAGCTTCCGCGTGATCTTTAAATCCGATGTCTGGGTAGTTTCTGTAATGATCCTTGATTCCGTGGTCAGCTAAGATTTTTTGAACTGCCGCTACGTTAGAAATAAGTGAATCTGCGCGACTGGCTTTATCCCAATAGCCCTGAATTTCTCCAAGCCATGGGTAGCTGCGGTGTGGGTAGACGGATTGTTTTTCAAGCTCGGGTGAATTGATCGCACCTCCGAGTGTGTTGATTTGCCAGACGGTTCCTGAAACCTTGGCCACCTGCATGGCTATATCTGGAACCACTTGCGCGATGTGTTTGTAATTTCGATAAAATCCGGCTGAGGCATTCTTGAATGGAAGCGGGCCGGGACGACCGTAATAGCGCGTCACTGCACTTGCCGTGGGTGTAGAGCGGATTCGCTCGTTTTTCCAAGCTGAATCACGCATCGCTTTGAATGCCTGTTCCACTTGGGGTCGTGTATCCTTTTCAAAGAAGGTAATCAGAACTGTCAGGCTTGTTCCATTGAGGACAAATGCCGAGAAAGCATCGTGAGGAAGCTTCGCCGTGGCAGCAAACCAGAGTTCGGTCAGTTTCGCGATTTTCTCTGGGGTCAGTTTACGATAGCGAATACGCTGGCTGCTGAAAATCCGGGGCGCAGGCACGGTGTTGAATCGCATCTGAGTAATGATGCCAAAATTTCCATTTCCCCCACCTCGGCATGCTTTGAGTAGCTCGGGATCGTCTTTACTGTCGATCAGAACACCCTTTCCATCGACCATGCGCAAACCTGTCAGGTGATCGCAGGTCAGGCCGTGTTTCCTCGCAAACAACCCGTATCCACCGCCGAGTGTTAGTCCGCCTAGTCCGACACCTGCGCATGAACCCGATGGGAGAAGTCGGCCTTTGGTAAAGAGAATCTGCCCCACCTGGCCCAGTCGGCATCCAGGCTGGGCGATAAGTGCTTTGCTTTTAGCATCGTAGGTGGATTTCGTCATTCTCGACAAGTCGACCATCATGCCGCCGTTGTTTGAGCTGAATCCCTCGAAGCTGTGACCTCCGCTTTTCACCGTGACCTGTAGTTTCCTTGCGACTGCCGCCTTTACCGCTGCAACGATTTCTTTTTCTCCGGAGCACTGCGCAACCATTGCAGGGCGAAAATCGAGCCGAGAATTAAACAGCTGTCTCGCCGCGTCATACCCCTTGGATTCGGGAACAAGTAGCGTCACACCTGGTGTAACAAGCGCAACATCTGCCAGCGAACGACCCCTTGTAATCAATATCGACAAACTCGCCAATGAGAGTGATCTCAGAAAACGGCGGCGGTCTGTAAGATGATGCATACCCCATGACATAGCGAGTTATGTCGAGCATGTCATGCATTTCCAGTGGTCAGCGGGACAAAAAAAGTTTAGCGTTCCTCCATGCCTAGCAGCTTCCTCGCGGTCGGCGATACCGTGCCAGCATTTTTCATCCTACTTACTCTGATCCTGGGGTCGGTTGTGCTGGTTTCGCTTGTGCTTGTGCGGTTCAAACAATCATTACTTGTTGGGTATTTCCTCTGTGGTCTTGTGCTAGCTAACAGCGGCATCCTGCACTGGGCTGGAGCCGACTCTAGCTCGATGATTCACGCGTTATCTGAGCTTGGCGTGATCTTGCTCCTATTCACCCTGGGTATTGAGTTTTCTGTAGACGAACTCAAGCTGTTGAAGCGGCCTGCTTTTCTGGGTGGAGGCATTCAGATGACGCTTTGCACAATCGCAGGTGCTGGTGCGGCGGTATTATTAGGAGTGCCGCTGAATCACGCGGTAGCGATCGGTTTCGCGGTGGCGCTGTCTTCCACGGCGGTCTCGCTGAAAACATTCCAGGACATGGGGCAGCCCGATAGTCCGCAAGGCCGTGTCGCACTGGGCATCGCGCTGTTCCAGGATCTAGCCGTTATCCTCTTTATGGTTCTCCTGCCTGCGCTTTTGGGTAGCAGTGATAGCCCGATGCTTTCGCTGGGACTTGCCGTCATCAAGGGCATTGCATTCTGTGTCGGCGTGATCGTGCTGAGCCGATTCGGTATTCCTCAGATCCTCAGCGCCGTTGCAAAAACCCGGAGCCGTGAGCTATTCACTGTCACAGTGGTAGGGCTGTGTGGCGCGGTAGCAGTCGCCTCTGGTATGCTTGGGCTGAGTCCCGCGCTCGGTGCATTTGCTGCTGGGGTCGTGGTCAGCGGGTCGATCTACAGCCATCGGGTATTATCCGAGGTATTACCCTTCAAGGATCTATTCCTTACCGTGTTTTTTGTCTCTATTGGTCTACTCATCGATGTGCAAAAAGTGGCAGATAACTGGCTGATGATTCTTGGTGGCGCCTTGCTCATCATCCTTATCAAAGGCTGTATCGTCGCACTCGCGGCACGAGCTTCTGGGCTACGTATGGGCAGCTGGCTAACCACAGCTGCCGCACTTTGCAGCACGGGCGAGTTTTCCCTCGTCTTGCTCAATCGCGCAGCAGAACTCGGTGCCGTAACACCGCTAATGGAGCAGGTTCTTCTCGTTTGCACCGCTTTGACCATGGGTTTAGTGCCATCGCTGATGAAATGGAGTGTCCCAGGGGTGCAGCTGCTGCGGAAACGTAAGAAATGCGCCACGATGTCAGCTAAACAGCTCGGAATGAGCGCAAAACTCGGTGAACTGCAAGATCATGTCATCATCTGCGGTTACGGGCCGGTAGGTAGAAATCTCCACGAAAACCTGCACAAGGCGAATATCCGTGTCGCGGTGATCGAAATGAATGCTGCCACCGTCGAGAAGCTGCTCAAGCAGGGCGTAAAATGCATTTTTGCCGATGCTGGACAGAAAATCGCTTTGGAGCTGGCTCATATAGAAACAGCGCGCGCAATCGCATTCACATTCCCAATCAAGGAGCCGGTGTTGGCGGCTCTGCCCACGATCCGAGAAATGAGTCCTTCGATCCTAGTCTATGCTCGTACGAAATTCTCGCACGACCTCATGGAGCTCACCGAGACGGGTGTGAATCATGTGATCCTAGACGAGGAACAAAGCGGTCGGGCGATGATTCGGTCGGTCATGCAGTGCTATCCTGGGACACTTGATGAAGATTGGAGTATTTGACGGAATCCGATCACACAAGCGACTTATAGTCAATCGATTAACATCATTAACACGTCAAAAAATTAATAGGAGTCGGGTAGTTTTTTTAATAAACATCCCGCGCGTATCGCTTCTCTGAGCGTAGCGTCTTGATGAACTCAACGGCCTGTTCCTCACTCATACCACCCTCGGTTTGGGCAATCTGGTGGAGAGCTGCATCAACGTCTTTTGCCATGCGTGAGGCATCTCCACAGACGTAGAAATAGCCACCATGGGTAAGCCATTCCCAGAGCTCTGGTGCAAATTCACGCATCCGATCCTGAACGTAGATCTTTTTGTCCTGATCACGTGAAAATGCGGTATCGAGCCTATTCAGGGTGCCGTTTTCCTGCATAGCCTGAAGCTCCTCGCGGTAGAGGAAGTCTGTTTCCTCGTGTTGATCACCAAATAGGAGCCAGTTACGACCCTTGCCACCGTTGTTTCCAGTGATTTGACGTTCTTCTAGGAAAGCGCGGAAAGGGGCAATACCTGTTCCCGGGCCAACCATAATGACATCGGCATCTGGATTTTCGGGCACTCGGAATGCCTTGTTATTATGCACGAATACGCCCGGCTTCAGTCCGTCAGATCGATCAGAAAGGAAAGTAGAGCAGACACCGCCGCGGTCACGATAGTGGCTGTGGTAACGCACAATACCCACGGTCAGGTGAACTTCACCAGGGTGCGCCTTCGGACTGGATGCGATGGAGTAAAGGCGAGGCTGAAGTTTCTTAAGATGCCCTACAAAATCCTCACCATCCTCAAAGTCTGCAGGGTGATCGACTACAAGATCGATTAGCTCCCTACCCCAGATGAAATCGTTCATCTCTTCGCGATCGCCAGACTCGACAATCGCCCTGAGCATAGGAGAGCCACTGCGAGCTTGCCATTTTTCGACAAACAGCTTGGTCAGCTTACGGATATCGTAGTGCTTGATCAGTGCCTCACGGAGAGAGCCCTCACTTCCGTCCGGAAATGGCACATCTTCATTGGTATTGAAGGGCAGCGCGGCGATGATCTCATCCACCACTTCAGGTGGGTTGAGGGCAAACACGCCAAGAGCGTCCCCTACCTCGTATTCCAGCTCAGAGCCTTCAAGTGACAGCTCAACGTGATGAGTTTGCTTGGCTGATCCTGCACCGTTGAGGTTGTAATTGGCCAGAATTTCAGAGGGAAACGGATTCTTTTTCCCGAATCCTTGTGGCTCGTCGGTTTCTTCGGCTTCAGCAGTCGATGCCTGAGTTCCCAAGATAGCTAGAAGACTTTTCTGCCAGCCGCTGTAGGCATCATCAAAATCAACATCGCAATCGACACGCGCGACTATTTTTTCCGCACCAAGCGAAGCGAACCGCTCATCGAATTCGATTCCGCACTGGCAAAAATCAGGATAGTCGGTATCGCCAAGCGAAAGCACCGAGTATTTCACACCATCAAGTCGGGGTGCATCCTCCGCAAGCACGGCAGCGTGCAGATCCATGGCATTGTCAGGCGGCTCGCCATCTCCATAAGTAGATGTAATGATGAGCACGATCTGCTCCTTGGGTAGCTGATCAACCTTGTAACCCGCCATGTCCACTACTTCAGGATTAAAGCCCGCTTTGGTGAGCACCTTACCTGTTTTCTTAGCTAAAATCTCAGAGTTACCTGTCTGGGAGCCCCACAGAATGGTGATCTTCTCACGCTCTGTCGTCGTGGTAGAGGCAAACTTTTTGGTATAATAATCGATCAGCCACTGCTTTTGTTCCGCAGTGAACGGTGCGTCGTCCGGAAGATTGAAATCGAGATTCATTAAGGGCAAATAGAGGCGGAAAGTTCTGGGTTCTAATGTTTGGTGGGGAAACTGGAATTTGCTGGCGCAAAAAAGCGCGTATTCCCTGAGTGCGTGAGGGAAATAAGCCCTGAATGCAATTGAATCAAGAATGATTGTTTCCCATGACGCTGTTTTTATAGGTGAAAAGTGGTCAAAATAGAGATTTTGATGTCAGTTCGGGGGCTAGCCACTAAATTCAATCATACTCATTGCGCTTGGCTGCCTCTATTTACACTATATTTTCCCCCGTCGGCTGAGGCTGACTACACGAACCAGCGCCATCGGCATTAAGGAGATCACTCCTGCTAGCATTGCGATTTTCCAGCCTGGATAGACTCGAGCTTTATCTGCTCGAAGCGCCCGCATCGAGTCTGTAATAACCTTTTCTTTGGTCACGTAAAAGCCTTCCCGAGAAGGAAGAGCATCGGCACTCTCCTCACGAATAGCTATTTTACCAAATCCAGTGTGAACAGGCCCCGGACAAACGGCTAGCACCGGGATGTTGAATTCGCGAAGCTCAAGCCTGAGTGCCTCCGAGAAACTGCTCACGTATGCCTTTGTCGCAGCATAGACAGTGAAGTCCGGCATGGGTAGAGCGCTAGCAAGGGAGCTGACATTGATGATCGCTCCGCGCTCTTGCCGTAACATTCCAGGCAAAAACACATGGCAAAGGTGTGTCAAGGCAGTGATATTGACCTGCAGCATGGCGTCGATTTTTTTCCAATCCGAAGTATCGAAAGAACCGTAATCGCCCATGCCGGCATTATTGATTAACAAATCCGGCACCAGCGCCATCGCGTTGAGCATCTTGAAAAGCCCGGCTCGCTCAGCATCGACGGTAAGGTCTGCTGAAACACAATGCACTTCAGTAGCTGGGGATGAAGATGATAGCTCAATGGCTAATTCATCAAGCAGCTCTTTTCGCCGTGCAACGATGACAAGCACTTCGCACGACGGCGCGATTGCACGAGCATACTCTTCGCCGAGACCCGACGATGCACCTGTTACCAATGCGCAGCGGTATCGATGATCACCCTGCATAACAAAGGCGCCTTTAGGCGTTATTGTTTGGCTGAGGCTGCTCAATTTGAAGGACGCGTAGAGGCAGGCGCTGAACCAGCTCATCATCAATCGTGATATCAACAAAATAGACACCCGTCTCCTCGAAACGAAGACCCTGCAGATTCAGAATGAGATTCCGTGTCAGGAATGGCACATCGTCAGGGATTTCGATAGGCATATCAGCCTGAATAGGCATTTTTTCGTCAAGGGACTTACCATCTCCATCGATGATGTTGACCGAAAATGTGTGTGCTCCATTATCTTCAGGAGTGATGCAGATTCTCAGTGCGAGGCAGCATTGTGGCTGAACGACAGGAAGTTTAACAGCCGGTAATACATCAATAGTTCCGGAGACGACGAACCTGCCATTGTAGTCAGCGGCGTGTTCACAAAGAGTAGCGATTTGAATATCCATAATATTTTCCGCTGATAGCGGGACGGCATGGGTTTGCACCTAATCTGTTCCAGAGTCCATTCCGAAAAGCGGAAAAATCATCTTGTCTGGAGGACGAGAATCAGTCGGCTCGATCTCTAAGTGCCTTGACCTCGGCCATCAGCATCGGTAGCCGAGAAACAAGCGCCATTTTTTTCAATTCCTCACGCATCGGACGCGCTGGCATTCCCATATAAGTTCCCCCACCCTCGATATCTTTCATAGCAACGGCTCTGGCTGTGAGTGTCGTCTTATCACCAATCTTGATGTGGCCACCGCAACCTGACTGACCCGCGAGCGTGACGTAGTCGCCAATTTTAGAACTGCCAGACAAGCCAACCTGAGCTACCAACAGGCTATTCTCTCCGACCTGCACGTTGTGTGCGATTTGCACCAAGTTGTCGATTTTAGTGCCTTTTCCTATCTTCGTTTTTCCGAAACGCGCTCTATCTATTGTGGTGTTCGCGCCAACTTCGACATCATCGCCAATGAGAACAATCCCGACCTGATCAACCTTCTCATGTTTGCCATCGACCAGCTCATAGCCAAATCCATCGGAGCCAATAACGCAGCCCGGCTGTAAGATAACCCGATCACCTAAGATACAATCTTCACGCACGGTGCAGTTCGCATAAAGGTGGCAATCCTCTCCGATCTGTGCACGTTCACCAATGACCGATCCTGCGCCGATTTGTGTTCCTTTACCTACAACCACTCCTGACTCCAGCACTGCATTTGCCCCCACAGACACTCTGGCGGGGTCAATTTCTACATCATCGGCCACATAAGCGGACGGATGAACCCCCGGTGTGAACTTCTGCTGGGCGTTCACAAAAAACTTAACGATCTGTCCGAATGCGTACGATGGATTTTCAACTTCTATGAGTGTGGCTTCAGATGGATGCTCAGGAACGCCAGTAGGTATGAGAACTAGTCCTGCTGTCGTAGACAAATAGTTTTGATAATACTTTTCGTTACCTAAAAAAGAAACATCATCAGGCGTCGCTTCATCCAGCGAAGCCATATTAGAAAACTCCGCAACATCACCTTCTCGTAAAATTTTACCACCTGTTAGAGACGCTACTTTTTCTGATGTTAGGGTCATGGGTCTTATTCTTTTTTGTCGTTCAGCCGCTTAATCAACTCCTCGGTGATGTCAACGGCTCCCTCAAGGTGAAGGAAAAAGGGTGTGTTACTCGTAGTCTCGCCTGCAGATTCGACGACCATAGCGAATTTCTTTTCGAGCGCATACACTTGAGCTTCCTCAGAAATTTGGTCGAGAATCATATTCGCTTCGCTGGTAATCTCACTGGCCAGATTACTACGACCTTTTTGGAAAAAATCACGCCTATCCCGCTCCAATGCCATGGCATCACGCCCAAGACTACGGAACTTTCGATCCATCTCCAACTTGTCCTCATCGGACATGCCCGCTTTGTTTTTCTGATACTCTTGATGCATTTTTGTACGCTGCATCTGTAAGCTGTTGATCGTAGCAAGGCGCACATTATTTTCCTCTTCCAGCTCCGCCCTCTTGTCCTCGATCTTCTTTTGAGACTCCACCGAGTATTGCCACTCATTAAATATTTTCCGAACGTCAAACTTGGCGACCTTAAAATCCTCCGCCAATAGAATTGGCGAGAGAATGGACATTACCAGTATGACGATTACACTTAATTTCATAAACTTATCCATAATGTCATTCCCCTTGAGGAGCAAGCATTATGCGGTATTCTTCCCGAGTATGTGCTTTTAATTATCAGGCATATGCACTAGCACACTGCGCCCTGCCCAAAGACCATCCATCACTTCTCATGAAATCTGAACCTACTACCGCAAAAGAAGCTGCTATTAAGTTCCCTACCGATACTGAACTGCTGGCGCCTGCGGGCTGCTTCCCCTCACTTCAGGCTGCCATCGATAATGGCGCTGATGCTGTTTACTTCGGCCTTGCCCAGTTAAATATGAGGGCGCGGGCAAGAAGATCGTTCAACGTCCCGGATTTGGAGGAAATCATGACCCGTCTCCACGATGCTAACGTCAAGGGCTGCCTGACGCTGAACACACTGCTGTATGAGCATGACTTGAAGCTCTGCCGCAAAATGCTCGAGACCGCTGCGGAGCAAAATGTTGATGCTGTCATTATGTCGGACATGGCGGCCGTGCAGATGGCTAACGAAATCGGCCTGGAAGTACATCTATCGACTCAGCTTTCACTCTCTAACTACGATGCAGTCAAGTTCTACGCACCCTACTGTGATCGTGTCGTGCTCGCACGCGAGCTGAATCTGAAAATGATCCGGTCGATTTACGACAAAATCCTCAACGAAGGGCTCGTCGGACGCGATGGGCGTGAAATGGAAATCGAAGCCTTTGCTCACGGTGCTCTGTGTATCGCGGTATCGGGTCGATGCGGCATGAGCTTATTCACCTCGAATGCATCCGCCAACCGCGGTGCCTGCGAACAGAATTGCCGGAAAGAATACACCGTCACCGATTCAGAAACTGGCAAACAGCTTAAGATCGATAACCAGTTCGTGATGAGTCCGAATGATATCGCCACACTCGACTTCATGGACGAGTTTCTCAAAGCGGGTATCAAGGTGTTAAAAATCGAAGGCCGCGGCCGCAGTCCAGAATACGTGGCGACAGTGGTTAGAGCTTACCGCAAAGCCATCGATGCCGTCCACGCTGGTGAGTTCGATAAAAAATTCGTCAAGTCACTCTACCCTGAACTCGAGTCCGTTTATAATCGCGGCCTCTCCAGCGGTTACTACCTCGGACGTGAACAAGGCTGGTCAGCCGACTACGGTAATAAATCAAAACGCCGCAAGGTGCTGGTCGGCAGCGTCGCCCACGCATACCGCAAAGCGGGTGTCATCGAAGTCCGCTCATCCGCTACCAAACTCAACAAAGGCGATGACATTTTAGTGATCGGTGACACAACGGGAGTTATCGAAGGTAAAGTCGAAGAAATGCGAGTGCTTCAGGAAAACGGTGAAATGATCGAGTCCGACGAATGCTCTAACGGACAGACGCTGACCTTGAAAGTGGAAGGCAAAATCCGCACCAACGACAAGCTTTTCAAAGTCGAGGACGCCTGACACGCATGGTTAAGATCCGACACAAAAAGCCGGAGTGCATCGGCTGCAAACTGTGCGCCGATGTGGCACCACAGTATTTCCAGATGGATGAGGATGGTCTCGCCGAGTTACTGAATTCAAAGCAACAAGGAGTGTTTCAAATTGTCGATGGCTTTGACGAAGACCTCGAGGATCTCCAAAAAGCTGAGGAAGGCTGCCCGGTGGATATTATTTATGTGAACCGCTGAACGGCTATGGTGTGGGGATTTGCAATCCCCGGCTCACTGTCGCGCGATTCGCACGGCACGATTCTCCGCTTGACAGGAAGATGCGGTTTAAAAAAACCGCGCTCCATAAAAAACGGGTCTCACCTTATGATGAGACCCGCTATATAGTTTGATCGTTTATTACAGAAGATCAGCCACAGCTTCACGCTCTTCGCGAAGCTCTTGCAGGGTCGCATCTACTTTTTCGCGGGAAAACTCATCGAGTTCAACACCTGGAACGACGTCCCAGCGACCATCGGCGTCCACCTTGATCGGCATGGAAGCGATGAGGCCGGCATCGATGCCGTAAGATCCATCCGAGCAAACTGCGACGCTTGTCCAGTCGCCTTCAGGCGTAGGAGTGGTCAGGCTGCGGACAGTATCGACCACGCCATTGGCGGCGGATGCGGCAGAAGAGGCACCACGGGCAGCAATGATCGCTGCACCACGCTGTTGCACGGTTTTAATGAACTCGCCCTGAAGCCATTCGGTATCGGAGATGGCATCGGTGATAGGTGCTCCTTTAATCTTGGCGTTGGTATAATCGGGATACTGTGTAGCGGAGTGGTTTCCCCAGATGCACATGTTAGTGACATCGCTATTGTGGACACCAGCCTTGTCAGCGAGCTGAGACTTGGCGCGGTTCTCATCAAGACGGGTCATGGCGAAAAAGCGATCGTTTGGCACGCCATCGGCATTGTTCATGGCGATCAGAGCGTTGGTGTTGCATGGGTTACCCACAACAAGCACGCGAACGTCATCGGCAGCATTGGCGGCAATCGCTTTGCCCTGACCGGTGAAAATTCCACCGTTGACTTTAAGCAAGTCACCACGCTCCATACCTGGGCCACGTGGCACAGAGCCTACGAGAAGTGCCCAGTTTGCACCCTTGAATCCCTCATCGAGATTGCTAGTTGCCGTGATGCCGTTGAGCAGCGGGAATGCGCAGTCGTCAAGCTCCATAATGACGCCTTGGAGGGCTTTCATTCCAGGCTCGATCTCGATCAAACGCAGGTTAACGGGTTGGTCGGGGCCAAACATGGCACCGGATGCGATACGGAAAAGAAGTGCATAGCCGATCTGACCGGCGGCACCTGTAACAGAAACAGTAATTGGTGTTTTCATAATAGGAAAAATAAGTCGCCCCCGTCTAGTCACAGGCGACTGATTTGGTCAAACCGATAACGTTTCCAGACCCCGATTTCTCAGGATGTGCAGAGCTTTCGGCAGAATGCGACGTCTTCCCCAATCTGAGCCTTCAATGCATCGAGCGAGTCGAATTTTTTTTCACTACGTACCAGTTCCAGAAAAGTCACCTCCACCTCACGTCCGTAGATATTTTCCGCAAAATCAATAAGGTGTATCTCAAGCATTCTCTTGGGATCAGCCCCTTCAATCGTCGGTCTAACACCCAGATTCCCCGCGCCACAGTGGATCGAGTCATCATCCAGTTCACAGCGCACTGCCCAGACACCATCGCACGGAAGCTGCTCATTATGCACTTTCAAGTTAGCCGTAGGAAAGCCGAGACTGCGTCCCAGTTTTTGACCTTCTATCACTGTGCCAAGCACGGTGTATGGCCTGCCCAGCATGGACTCCGCGGACTCTAAATTCCCATCTCGGATTGCTTGCCTGATACGCGTGCTGCTGACTCGCTCGCCTTCTAACATAACCGCGGGAACGGCTGAAATATCGATAGAATTTTTTTCACCAAATTCATGCAGCATTCCAGTATTGCCTCGGCGATCTTTGCCAAATTGCCAATCCGCCCCCATTGAGAGCGAACGTAAATCATTCGTATTTCCCCGGAGGGTATTTAGAAAATCATCCGCTTCCACCTCGGCGAATTCGCGAGTAAATGGAATAACAACCAAAATTTCCACACCCAGATTTGCGAGAAGTTCTTGTTTGTGATTCAGCGATGCCAGAATTCGCTGAGGTGCTACTTGCGGTGCGAGCACCCGAATCGGATGAGGGTCAAATGTCAGAACACCTGCGATGCCTCCATCGCTATTGGCAGCAGTCACAGCGGATTCTATCACCGCCTGATGACCGATATGAACGCCATCAAACACACCCAGGGCAAGGTGCAGCGGCTGTTTAATTTCAGTCAGCCCTTCGAGTTGATTTACAATTTTTACCATCAAGCTGCACACTTCATCACTCGTTATCCTTGGGATGGAAAGAGAAATCCTGATCTATCGCATATGGGAGACAAAAAAAAGGGGGTCAAAAAAAATCCGGCGTCCCAAGACGGAACACCGGAATATGAATTGATGTCGCTTTATTAGTGCGCAGCGCAGCCAGTTTTCTTACAGTCTGTGGCACACTTCTTCTTGGCGCAGCAGCTCTTTTTGCAGTTTTCACCACATTTTCCTGCAGAACAGCAGGCTTTGCCTTTGCATTTACCGCAACAGCTTGACTCAGGTGCAGAAGTAGCACATGAGCTCAGAGCAAGGGCGCCGATGGCGAGCATGGGCATGACGGACAATTGGATTACTTTTTTCATCTAGTATATGTTCTTATTGTTGGAGGGGATGCAAACAACTTCATTCGCATCTCAATTAAGAGGTTAGCGTATCATTTTTATTCCACCATGTTTTTCTGTCAGAAAAAACCACCCGCCCACGCATTGCTCTTGCCCCAGTGCCTCCACCCCCTAGTATCCCTGCACCAGCTCCTTTCCACGCCATCATGAACCGCGTCTTTGTCGAAAAACAGCCCGAATTTAACTCCCAAGCCCGCGAACTCCTTCACGATCTCAGGGAGAACCTCAGCCTTAAACAGCTCGAAAATCTGCGTGTCGTTCAGCGGTACGATGTCGATGGACTGAGCAACGAGGAATTCGCCGATGCTTCCCGGCTCATTCTCTCTGAGCCACAAGTCGACAGCACATTCGATTCCCTAACACTTCGGCCTGGCGAAACTGCGTTTGCTGTAGAATACCTCCCCGGCCAATATGATCAGCGAGCCGACTCAGCGGCTCAATGCATCCAGATTTTATTCCAGGGCAAAAAGCCACTCGTCTCGAGTGCTCACCTCATCATTCTGAAAGGAGCTATCACAGAGTCTGAACTTGAGGCTGTAAAAAACTACACTATCAATGCTGTTGACTCACGTGAGGCATCCATGGACGTGCCCAGCACTCTGGAAACACCCGCAGAAGTCCCTGCCGACGTCGAAATACTCACAGGCTTCACCACTGATGATAAGTCGGCGCTGACCTCGCGTCGAGACGCCTTGGGGCTCGCGATGTCGCTAGAGGATCTTGTTTTCACACAAACTTATTTCCGTGATCAGGAACACCGTGATCCTACGATCACCGAGATTAAGATGCTCGACACCTATTGGTCCGACCACTGCCGCCACACCACCTTCGCCACTAAGATTGAATCAGTCGAATTTGAAAAAGACGACGTCATCGCAGAAACCTACGCTCAATATCAGGCAACTCGAAACGAAGTCTACGGTGCCGATACCGATCGCCCCGAGACGCTCATGGACATCGCCCTCATCGCGATGAAAGAGCTTCGTAAAACAGGTGAACTCGATAACGTGGAGATCTCTGAAGAAATCAACGCTGCCTCGATTGTCGTTCCCGTCGATGTCGATGGTGAGCAAGTAGACTGGCTCGTGATGTTTAAAAACGAAACACACAACCACCCGACGGAGATTGAGCCATTCGGTGGCGCGGCTACTTGTCTGGGTGGCTGTATTCGTGATCCTCTATCAGGTCGTTCCTACGTCTATCAAGCAATGCGTGTCACCGGAGCTGCCGACCCACGCACTCCATTTTCAGAAACCATTCCCGGCAAACTTCCTCAGCGTAAAATATGCCGTGAAGCTGCTCACGGCTATTCTTCCTACGGAAACCAGATCGGTCTCGCGACAGGTCAAGTCGCCGAGGTTTATCATCCGAACTACGTTGCCAAACGCATGGAGATCGGTGCCGTCGTCGCCGCGGCACCCAAGGAAAATGTCTTCCGTGGCTCCCCTGCTAAAGGCGATGTCATTCTACTCATCGGTGGCAGAACCGGACGCGATGGCGTTGGCGGTGCCACAGGATCATCCAAGGAGCACACCGATACCGCTCTGGATAACTCCGCAGAGGTTCAGAAAGGGAATCCGCCTACAGAGCGCAAAGTTCAGCGACTTTTCCGTAATGCCGAGTTCGCTAAAAAAATCAAAGTCTGCAACGATTTCGGCGCTGGTGGTGTGTCGGTCGCTATTGGTGAAATCGCGCCTAGCTTGGAAATCAACCTGGATGCCGTGCCAAAAAAATACGACGGTCTCGATGGCACAGAACTCGCCATTTCGGAATCCCAAGAGCGCATGGCAATTTGCGTTGATCCCTCTGACATCGATTTCCTAACAAGCGAATGCGACAAGGAAAACCTCGAGTGCTCCTATGTAGCTGATGTCACTGACAGTGGCCGCCTGATCATCAAATGGCGCGAGAAAGAAATCGTAAACTTCTCACGCGCTTTCCTCGACACCAACGGCACAACGCAATCAACCAGCATCAAGGTCAATGCTCCCAGCAAGAGCTTCCCGACTTCACCTGCGAGTGTGGATGGCTCTTTTGAAACAGCCCTATCGGATCTCAACACTGCGTCACAAAAAGGCTTGGGCGAGATGTTTGACTCATCGATCGGGGCGGGTTCCGTCCTCAATCCATTCGGAGGAAAAAACCAGCTCACCCCCACGGACGCGATGGTTGCCAAGATCCCTCTACTCGAGGGTGAAACGACCACCTGTACCCACATGGCGTGGGGATTTAATCCGAACATCGCCACTTGGTCGCCCTTCCATGGCGCACTTTACGCCGTCACGGAATCAGTCTGCCGTGTTGTGGCATCTGGAGCACGACTCTCCGATATCCGACTAACACTTCAGGAATACTTTGAAAAATTAGGCAACGATCCCGCGCGCTGGGGTAAACCCTTTGCCGCCCTGTTAGGGGCTTTCCGCGCCCAGCATGAACTTCGCCTCGGCGCCATTGGCGGCAAGGATTCGATGTCGGGATCATTCAATGATATCGACGTACCACCCACACTGGTATCCTTTGCTGTCGCTCCTGGTGATACACGCACCACCCTCTCACCCGAGTTCAAGCAAGTAGGCTCGAATATCTACTTCCTACAGATCGAGCGCGATGACCAGCACATGCCCAATTTCGATGCTCTCATCGAAGTTGCCGATCTCCTGCATGCTGAAAACGATTCCGGTAATATCCTTTCAATCCACTCACTCGCTGAAGGTGGTATCGCCGCAGGAATTTCTAAAATGGCATTCGGAAACATGATCGGTGCCGAGATTGAGACACAGCTGGATCTCTATCAGGAGCGCTATATTTCTTTCCTCATTGAAACGCCAAACCGATTAACCGACGGGTTAACTGCACTTGGAGCAACTGTTATCGGCACGACGACCGAGCGACCCGTCATCAAGGCCAATGACGAAATCCATGAGCTATCGGATCTACTCGATTCCTGGACGACCCCGTTGGAGTCAACATACCCGACTCATCAGGAACCCGCCCACACCGAGCTGGAAACATTCTCTCACGTAAAAGAGGTTTCCAACCTCTTCTCAAACGGAAGCAAGAGCTTAAAAAGTTCTTCTACGCCCAAGGTCGTGATCCCCACCTTCCCTGGCACGAACTGCGAATATGATACCGCGCGCGCGTTCCGAGAAGCTGGAGCAAATGCTGAGACTCTCGTTTTCCGCAACCTCACTCCAGAGCACATTGAGGACTCACTAATCCAGCTTTCCGAGCAAATTTCTCAATCGCAAATCCTCATGCTGCCAGGAGGATTCTCAGCGGGTGACGAGCCGGACGGCTCAGGTAAATTTATAGCGACCGTGCTGCGTAGCCCTCGCGTGGCGGACGCCATCATGGATCTCTTGAACAATCGCGACGGGCTGATTCTAGGGAT
>JBGCEU010000047.1:0-12047 GCA_045106535.1 Akkermansiaceae bacterium
AGTGGCGTTTTCTTGAAGGCGCTGTTAGGTGTTTTTTCCATACCGGATACCGGGTTTTTGCTCGGTGATGTTGGTTGGTAAATAAAAACAACAACCGCAATGATCGCGATGGTTAGAAATGCAATGAGGCTTGCTTTCATATTTTGTTAGTAATGGTAGCGGCACATCATGATGACAAGTCGGTTTTCATGCACACGGTAAACGAGGCGGTGCTCGCCTGTGATGCGACGTGACCACCAGCCTGAGAGGTTAGCTTTTAACGGCTCGGGTTTCCCTATGCCTTCAAACGGATAGCGCAGAGCATCTTTGATCAACAAATTGATTCGCTTAAGCGTCTTTTTATCCGTCTTGTGCCAATAGAGGTAATACTCCCAGCCTCTGGGAAGCCACGCGAGTTCCATTACTCCGCAAGTTTGTGATCTGACATCTTGCCGCTTTCAAAGTCGGAAAGCCCATGGTGCAGACGCTCGGCATTCGCACGGGAGGAGAGTAGGTGCAGTGTTTCCTCCATGCTCTCGAACTCTTCCATGGAAATCACCACAACAGGCTCATGGCCGTTGCGTGTGATGGTGATCGGCTCACGGTCATCCGTCGCTTTCTTCATCACGGAAGCGAAGTTGTTGCGTGCATTGGTGTAGCTGAGCGTGGTCATGGTATCGATTTTCTATGCATGAATAGAATGTGCGCGCAATGTATACATGTCAAAGGAAACAGCCAGACTGAAACTACCCTGCACGGTTATAGCATGTTATTTTGTTTGCTGGAGCTATGGTGTCACAGTGGTATCATTAGTTAGGATGAAAGTCACAATTGAGGAATGGTTGCAGGCTCAACTTCACAGACCTGACTCGGTGGGTAGTATTGCTCGTCATGGTGTGAGGGCGCTGTTTTCAATTCTTCTCTGCAAACACCATTTTCTGAGTGGAGGCGGGGTAACCACCGAGCCTATTCAGAAGAAGACTTTCAACGCATGCAGGATGAGTATGAGCAAGCCTTGATAGATTTGAGGGCTGGCATTACGCCCGAATCATTTCCGTCAATTTTTGCCAACAAGAAACTAGCTGTCGAATTGGAAAAACGCGGGGAATGGCATGTTCAGAACCCCAATTTGCGTGCTGAAGAATATCTGCACAGTCTCCATATTGAATTGTGGGAATTTGTTAAAGGCAGAACACTGTTGTATCTCGACACTGGATATTGGGTGGGCATGAGGCAGGGTCTGCTCGATGATAGGAGGGATAGTCATTTGCGGTTGTTTCTGAGACTGGTGAATCTTAGTCGAGAAGGAGTAGTTATTTGTCCCACAAGTGATGCTTTGTTCGATGAATTAGTTAGGCAGAACGACCGCTCCACGAGAGCCGCAACCGCTGAGTTGATGGATCAGTTGTCGATGGGCATCTGTTTGCAGAATAAGACTGAATTGATTTGGACAGAAATTCGTCGACAGATCTACCGTAGTATCAAACCTGAATTACGGGAAGCATGGTGCGAGTGGATTTTCACAAAAATCGGGCTAATACACTACCCTGGATTGCCCCATCATGATTCATACAATGAAGCAGAGAACAATTATCTGCGAAAAAGTTTCATTGATCACTGCTGGTTTGCCGGTTTGATAAAAGATATGGCCTCAGCTTCAGATCATCCCGAGTGGGGACATGTGGATAATGATCAGTTAGCGGACGCACATAATCAAGATTTTCAATATTATAGGGAAAATAAGGCAGACCGAGAAAACATAAGGGGGCAGGAGATAGGCTTAGAGTGGCAATTGAAGTATAATATTGAATTTGAAAAGATTGCAGGTGAAATCCTGCAATTAGAACCCGTGGCTTGTGCAGCTTACATGCCGAACAGGGACAAGCAGCCCGATCAAAACCCAGAAGTGTTGCCGCAGATTCAAATTAAGACAACTCTGTCGACATTTTTTGCGACCGATCACAAGAAGCGTATGAAAGCGACGGATCTGCCAGATATCGAGCACGCATCATATGCACTTCCGTATGTTGATATATTTGCATGCGACCGTAGGTTAGCACATGCGATCAAAGCAGGGCCTCATAAATTAGATTCCACCTATGGCACGGAGGTAGTAGGTAGTGTAACCGAACTCGAAGCTGTGTTGGATGATCGTTTTGGAAGTACAGGAGTTTGAAGATCTCTACTATACTCCAGTCGGAGCCACAGCATACCCATTCTCCTCAGCATACTTCCTCACATCAGCTGTGATCTTCATTGAACAGAACGTGGGGCCGCACATGGAGCAGAAGTGGGCGGTTTTGGCGCCTTCTGCGGGTAGGGTTTCGTCGTGGAAGTCGATGGCGCGGGCGGGGTCGAGGCCGAGGGCGAACTGGTCGCGCCAGCGGAATTCGAAGCGGGCTTTGGAGATGGCGTTGTCGCGTTCCTGGGCAGCGGGGTGGCCTTTGGCGAGGTCGGCGGCGTGGGCGGCGATCTTGTAGGTGATGACACCTTCGCGGACGTCGTCTCTGTTAGGCAGGCCGAGGTGTTCTTTCGGGGTGACGTAGCAGAGCATGGCGCAGCCATACCAGCCGATGTTGGCGGCTCCGATGGCGGAGGTGATGTGATCGTAGCCGGGTGCGATGTCGGTGGTCAGTGGGCCGAGCGTGTAGAAGGGCGCCTCGTGGCACCACTCTAACTGCTTTTGCATATTTTCCTGAATGAGCTGCATGGGAACGTGGCCGGGGCCTTCGTTCATGACCTGGCAGCCTTTTGCCCAAGCGCGGGTGGTGAGCTCACCCTGGACTTCTAGCTCGGCGAGCTGGGCGTAGTCGTTGGCATCTGCGATCGAGCCGGGGCGTAAGCCGTCGCCAATCGAGAATGAAACATCGTAAGCGGCGCAGATGTCGCAAATGTCATCCCAGTGGGAGTAGAGGAAGTTTTCCGCATTATGGTGCAGTGCCCACTTTGCCATGATGGAGCCGCCACGGCTAACAATACCGGTCATGCGGCGCGCGGTGTGTGGCACGAAGTCCTTGAGAACTGCGGCGTGGATGGTGAAGTAATCCACACCCTGCTCGGCCTGCTCGATGAGGGTGTCGCGGTAGAGTTCCCAAGTGAGGTCTTCGATCTTGCCGTTGACCTTTTCCAATGCCTGATAGATTGGCACAGTACCGATGGGAACGGGGGAGTTGCGCAGAATCCACTCGCGGGTGGCGTGGATGTTTTTGCCAGTGGAAAGATCCATCACGGTGTCCGCACCCCACTTGGTAGACCAGCGCATTTTTTCCACCTCTTCATCGATGGTGGACGCGACCGCGGAGTTGCCGATGTTGGCATTGATTTTCACAAAGAAGTTACGTCCGATAATCATCGGCTCCAGCTCGGGGTGATTGATGTTCGCGGGGATGATGGCACGGCCACGGGCGACCTCACTGCGGACGAATTCTGTGGTGATTGTTTTGGGGGTCTTGGCACCAAACGGCTGACCGGGGTGCTGGTGATTCATCGCGTTGCGTGAGACCTGCTTGAAGGGATCAATCTCAGACGGGCGCGGCATCTCGTAGTCCTCGGGGGAATTGCAAATCTGATCGAGACGAGACAGAACCTCGTTAGGTGCCTTTTCCAGATCTGGGTATTGATCACAGATGGTTTTGAATTCTTGTAAACGGCCCATGTTTTCGCGGATGGCAATGAACTCCATCTCGGGCGTGATGATGCCCTGATCGGCATACCACTTCTGGGTGACGGGATGTGAGGTGGCTTTCAGAGGCTTGCGCTTGAGGCCGGGGTACTCCTTGAGTTTGTTTTTGGCTGCCTTGCTTTCATTATACTTTTCCGCGTGGGTATCGGAGAGATAGCCGTTGTCGGCTGCCTGAATTTCCCGACCCTCATATTCCTCAACGTCATCACGATCAAGAATCCACTGCCGGCGCAGCGCGGGGAGACCTTGGGTGACATCGCCATCGAAGTCCGGATCGCCCCACGGTCCTGCGCAGTCATACACACGGATCGGTGGGTTTTTTTCTAACCGACCCTCGGGGAAACCGGCTGTGGGAGGATGCTGGGTGTCAGAGAGGCGGATCTCACGCATGGGCACCTTGACCGACTTGTGAATGTCACCCTCGATGTAGACGCGAGTGGAGTTCGGGAAAACGGTAGGGTCCTTGGCGATGGCTTCCAGCTCCTCGGAGTTATCGATGTCCTCGATGAAGTTGCCTGTGTAGTCGGAGCGCTGTTTGGAATTTTCCGGTGTGATGTCGTCGTTGCGTGAGATCATGGTAGAAGTTTGTTAGTATTTCAGTGTTCAGTTTTCAGAAAAATAATGCCCGTTGCGGCAGGCACAGCGGGCAGAGCGGATTTCTCAGTGTGAAAAATGCGACTCCCTTCGCCGGTGCTAACCGTGGCAGGTTCGGAGGATGTTTGCCGCGCGTCGGCTGTTCTCAGTTCCTCGGTCGCGGAACTCTCCTGTCGTTATTGAGAGGGTGGACGCTATCGAGCGGGAATCAAGGACGAATTTATTGATGGCTCAATCCTTGGGTAGCCGTTTGTTCAGAAAATCGAATATTGCTTTGGTCGGGGTGTCACCTGGGCTGCCGATTCTTTTGTTCAGTGTCATGTGGGTGCGGTTTCTTGCGACGAAGACTTCCGCGTGATTGCCGGACTGCTTGATGGCTTTCGCAAGGTCATTCGACTGTTGCTGCGTGATTTCGCGTCGGGAAATAGGGATGATGAGGTAGGCTGGGGCTGGGCGTTTTTTGCCGAACTGGTGGGTAGGAGAAGCTGCTTTCAGCTGTGCCGGCTCATTGCCAAACACTTCCTTGTAAAGCTCTAGGTATTTTCCCTTCGCGGTCTTCATCACAGAGGGGAGGTCGTATCCAGCGCCATCAAGCAGCACTACACACTTGATGTGATAGTAGGGGACGCCAGCTTTTTTCAGATGGCTTGGGTCAGCACCTGCGAGCGCCGCTAGGTGTGCCCCGGCAGAGTGACCCATGAGCACCAGGCGCTTTGGATCGCCACCGTAGCTCTGAATATTATCCTGAATCCACTTTGCTGCTGCCGAGACGTCTCCTGCTTGTTCCTTCCAGCTAACTTTAGGATGGAATCGGTAATTCATCGCCACCAGGACGTAACCTTCACTGATGAATGCATTTGCTTTCGATTCGATGCTGTGGGTTTTGTTACCGAATTTCCATGCTCCACCATGTATCCAGAGGATGACGGGCTTTGCCTTGCCTATGGTTTTCGCATCATAGTGGACATCAAGGATTTGGCGAATCGGTGATGCTCCGGGCGTTTTTTGATAACGAATATGTTTTTTCGAAGCTAACTCAGCACCATCTATACAAAGCGCGGAGAGGAAAAAGAGCAGCAAGGTTTTCATATTGGGATGGAACCTCGCCCGAGGTCAGAAAGTTGCACATTAGGTTGAAAATTCATGATAGCTAATCGTCGGAATCTGTGTAGAATTTTTCCTGACAATGACCTTGAAGTCTACAGTTGGATCTGGATGCCGCCTCGCCGAAAAAGCAAGAGTGGCAAGTATTGGCATGCTTACTTTTACTGCGGTGATGGTGATTGCCTCAGCGCAAACTCCACCGACGGCACCTGCTGCCGAGAACCCTTCGGATGATACGGTTGCTGTTGTAAACAATCCTAGCCCACCAATCTCACCCGCTGGCACGGTGCCCGAGCCAAGAAATGGAGAAGGCCTAGAAGGCTCTCTCACAGTGCGGCGCAATGCCCGTACAATGTCGCTATCTATTCCTGCGCCACGTGGTCAGATTACGGATCGTCATGGTGCACCTTTCGCGCAAAACAAGGTGGTGTGGTATCCAGCACTGAAATACGTCCAGTTTGAAAAAGCGGATCGATCCTTCGTCATTGATTGGGCTAGAAAGCGAGTCAATCAGGCAAATGAATTATTCAATATCAATTGGAAAGTCACTGACGAGGAACTGTGGCAGCATTATCGGCACCGCCGCTGGCTAGCGATGCCTGTGACACACGTCGTTGATGTATCGCGCAAGAAAGAGCTCGAGTCCAAGTTGATGAGCGGGCTGATCCTGCATCCAGTCTACATGCGCCACTACCCCCAAGGGGAGGCCGCCGCTCATATCATCGGTTATGTTGGTAGTGTCGGGCCATTGGAAAAAGGGCCGATCAACTACGGGGATCCAATATTCGAACGTGTAGAGGGACGCTCTGGTTTGGAAAAGATTTTCGAAAAAACGTTAACAGGGAAAGAAGGGCTCTTACGGAAAGATTACGAGTCCGATGGCACGCTGGTGCTCAAAAAATATAGCAAGCGTCCGCGTCCAGGCGGCACCGTGGTGACCACGTTAGACATGGAATGGCAGAAGCATGCTGAGAACGTGCTCAAACGCTACAGCGAACGTGGTGCTTTTGTTGTTATTGATATCCATACTGGTGAAGTTCTAACAATGGCATCAAGGCCAAGTTTTAACCTCAATGATTTTATACCATATATAAGCACGGAAAAATACAGTGAGCTGCGTGAAGATCCGGGCACACCACTTTTTGCTCGCGCATTCCAGGGAGGTTATCCGCCTGCATCCACATTTAAGCCAGTCGTCGCGGCCACGGCACTCAGTAATGGCGAAGTTCACGAATGGAGCTTAATCAACTGCCCAGCTAAAATAAAAATAGGAAATCACTGGTTCCATAACTGGTCGAAGTCTGCTGAAGGAAATATAGATGTTAAACGCGCTATCGCTCGGTCTTGTAACCCATGGTTCTACAAGGTGGGCATCCAAACTGGCCCTTCGGCATTCCTATCGGTGGCGCGACGTCTGGGCTTTGGCTCGAAAACGGGGCTGCCTCTCATCGGTGAGACAGAAGGTCTCATCCCTACGAATGAATGGATGAAAAAATACCACAAGCGTAGCCTGATGGATGGTGACACAGCGAACCTCTCGATCGGACAGGGTGTGATGTTGGCATCACCGCTCCAGGTCGCCCAAGGCATGGCTGGCTTAGCAAATGGCACGGCACTTCCTAAGCTTAGGCTGGTGCGCCAGCAGCAGGATGTAAGTGGGCGCGTTTTGGTTTCTAACAATCCAGAGAGAAGAAACTTTTTGAATCTCGACCCCGAAGCTGTGCATGTCGTTCATGAGGGGATGATGCAGGTAGTTCACGCCGGATATGGCACGGGTAAAAGAGGAAAGCTCAGCTACACGGTACTCTGTGGTAAAACAGGAACCGCTCAGTGGGGTCCCAAGAGTAAGGAGCAGAGGCTTGCGTGGTTCTCAGGATTTTTTCCATTGGAAAACCCTCGTTATGCCTTCGCGGCACTCTATGAGGGTAAGCCGGGTGAACGACTCAGCGGCGGCCGCAAAGCAGCCCCAATGGTGAGTGCTTTTTTTGAGCACTTCAAAAAAGATATCAAAAAAGCGATCACTCCTCCGCCCAAGGCGATGGTCATTGAAGAAGATGATGAAGTGGGGACTGAGGATGACGAAGGCAGGATTCTCGATGTGGAGAGTGCTCCGCGGGCGATTCCTGTCGAAGAGGAGGATGAGGGTATTCTTCCCGAGGGAGACTCTCCGCGCCGACTCCGCGCCATTCCAGTTGAGGAAGATGAAGAAGACGGTTCGTTACCGCCCACTCCATCCGACCCTCGGCCTCTGCCACCGTCTCCTGAGCCAATCGCCCCAGCACCACCGCGTGCGCAGCCTGTTGAGGAAGACGACGAGTAGTTTATGGTCGCAGTTTAAACTCCATCTTCAGAAATAATTTGGAGTCTGTGGATGGTAGCCTCACTTGCATGGTTCCATTCGCCATTGAGTGGATATTTGACGCTGAAATAGGATTCCAATCGATTAAGTTATTAGATTGTTTAATGGAAGTCTCGGCGAGTCGTCCGGCTGCTGCATCCGGCGAGTAATCCATAGTGAGCATGGTAGATCCATCGATTGACTTGAGTTTAGCGTTGTATGTGTCGGTTATCAGAGGCTCAAGCCCTAGCAAGTATTCGCCTAGATTTGGAATGCCATCGCCATCTGAGTCCAATGAGAAGCTAGTGTCTATGATTCCTTTTCCAGCCACCCAATCGAGGTAAGGTTGGTCAGGATCTAGGTTCAAAAGGTTGATGAGTATTTCCCTATCAGGAAGAATGAGCGTATTCGAAGATGTCGCCGAATTGATCGCAGTCAGTAAGGTGTTAGCGATTCTTGCTTGACCGTTTGTTGATGGATGAAGTCCTGCTTTACAAAATAGATAGTTTGACGGGTTCTCTGGGTGCGCATTTTTAATCATCTCAATTGCACCGATGTAGTAAGTATCGGGGCTCAATAGATCAGTGGTCAAGCTAGAGATAGGAGCAAGGTTAACTCCACGTGAGCTGGCAAAAGCGACAAGTTCTTGGTTCAGAGAGTCAACAACGGCGATGACGTTTGCACGCTTTGACGCATCAGGATGGTCTGCAATAATGTCAGGAGCCGCCGATAGATGGGGTATGTCTGCTAGGACGATAGGTAGATTACTTCTGACGCTGCGTATTTCATCAATGATTTCCCCCAGATTATTTTTTACATTGGTTTTGAACTGCTCGGGGGTCAGGTCACCTGGCTCTGGATCATAGAGATCGCCGTAGTTCGCTCTAACATCGTTGCCCCCGACCATGACTACAATCACATCAACCTCGTTGTATTGTTGTCGCATTTTTCGTCTGCTGAAGGATTCCAGACTAAAATCAAAAATTCCAATCGGTGCCTGGATGATGTTCATCCACATAACTGTGTCGTAGCCGGGAATGCCCCAATTGTATTCATAGCCGCTGCGTCGATAGTCGGGATACGCTATTTGGACACCTTCGTAATTTCCGAACGAAATATCGGCGCCACGGTAATCAGAAAGGATTTCCACCCAGTTCATGGTGTTGGCGTTGGCTGGATCTGAGTTCGGCGCGCTGAACGGTGTCTCAAAGTGGTATTCCTCCGTCAGGCTGTCGCCGATTGTCATCACCTTAATAGTTCCCTGAACCGTCAGGCAGGTAAGAAACAACAAGATAAATGAAAATCTAAACATCCCCTCATGTTATGTCCTATTGGCTAAAAATCAAGTGAACCTGCTATTGCGAAAAACCTTATGCTACGGCATATTCGACATAAAGAATGACCACCGAAGAAGAGATTATAGGTGAACCTACGCTCAAGAAGCACCCTCGTGTCCGCAGAGTCATGGGTTTACTTTTGACTGGGCTGGCGGCAGTCGTCCCAATCGTTGGTACGATTTGGTTACTCGTTCTGATCTATAAAATTCTCCTCAAAGTAGGTGAGGTAATCATCAACAAGCTGATGATTTTGATCAACGGTATCCGTTGGCGTATGAACGATGGCTCGGGGGTATTTGAAGATTGGACTTTTGATTTTTTCGGTTCGGATTTTGTCCGCTTTCTCATTCCCGTATTTCTTCTTTTGTTAACTGGGTCTGCGGTGGCAAACCGGCCTGGCCGGAAAGTGTTGTATTTGATGAATTGTGCGATGCAACGCATTCCCTACCTCGGTTTTATCTACTCAGCTCTGAAGCAATTCGTTGATGCCGTGAAAAACTTGGGCGGCGACAGGAAGTTCAAGAGTGTTGCTTACGTCGAGTACCCCAGCCCGGGGTGCCGGATGATCGGATTTGTGACTGGAAATTACCATGACAGTCAGGCTGGTAAGGGAGTGACGACTGTTTTTATTCCAACGAGTCCGAACCCGATGACTGGCTTCATCATTGTCATTGATGACGACAAGGTGCAGAACAGCGAGATGACGTTAGAGGAAGCCAGTAAGATGATCCTCTCTGCCGGGCTTGTTGCTCCGGCTTCGTATCAAGAAAAAGTGGACTGAAGGTATTCCTGGGCGAGATCCTGAACTTCAGCCATCGAGGAAACCGAGCACAATCTTTGGCGTAGTGGTTTGGCTCCGGGGAACCCTTTGCAATAGGTCATCAAACGCGAGCGCATCGCCATGATGGATTGCCTCTCATTACCGTAGCGATCGGAATCGACGGACATCTGGCAGTGGCGAACAATCATTTCCCAACGTTCGGAAATGGGCACAGGTTCTGGCTGCTCCCCCGTTTCCAGATAGTGTTTTGCTTCACGAAATACCCATGGGTTTTGCATCGCGGCGCGGCCTATCATCACACCTGAAACGGCGGTTGTTTCGCGGCGGTGCTTAACGTCTTCACCACTGGTGATGTCACCATTACCAACGACGGGAATATCGACTTCCCGAGCACAGGCATCGATGACTTCCCAGTTCGCATCTCCTCGGTATCCTTGTGATCGCGTCCGACCGTGAATAGAGATCGCCTGCATGCCTTCCTCCTGAAGGATGCGGCAGATATCCGGTGCGTTGATGCTTTTTTCATCCCAGCCTATACGGATTTTTGCAGTGACTGGGACCCGGTCGCCCACTGCCTTGGCAACTCCAGACGCTACACTTGCGAGTGTGCCACAGTCTTTCAGAAGTGATGAGCCGCCATTTTTGGAGACTACCTTGTTTACAGGACAACCAAAGTTGATGTCGATGAAGTCGGGCTGTTTCCAGTCGATGATTTTGTTAGCGGCTTCGCCCATTCGCTCACCATCAGCGCCGAAAAGCTGCACGCCGCAGGGCCGCTGCTCGTCCGTAAACTCTGTGTATTTGCGGGTGCGGTCGTCTTGCCTAATAATACCTTCTGCCGAGACGAACTCGGTGACCATCACGTCAGCTCCTAGCTCTTTGCAGATGGTTCGGAAAACCACGTCCGTCACACCAGCCATAGGGGCCAGGTAGAGGGGGAAGGCGTCGTTTTTGAACCAATCGAGCATAAGAAATGTCTACTCTTCTTCGTCTGTCGAGTCCGCAGGATTGATGTCCTTCTTTTCGTCAGAAGTTTCCGACTGTTCAGATGCAGCCTCTTCTGAATCCTGATCCCCGTCACCAGTCTCCTGCTCTTCCGGAATACGTCCGCCGTTTTCTAACAAAACAGTCACTTCCTCCTGGACTTTTTCCACTTCGTCCAGCGGGATGTTAGGATCCTTGACAATAAACACATCACCAGTCTTGCGTTGTTCGTAGATGCGGATAATGCCTGTCGGGGTCGGCTGATTGTCGGCTTCCACAAGTTGTTTCTTGCGTTCAAGCATTACGGCAAGAATGTAGCGTGCATTTTCAGTGTGTTCTTCATCTTCCTCGATGAGTCGGCGTAAAAGGTCTTCAGGGCTCTCATCGGTGACTTCGACTTCTTCCTCCTTGACCGGTGCGCGGTATTTGGTTTTCCAAAATGAGAAAGGCTGATCGTCATCCTCACGCTTTTCCCAGGCATCGATACTGAAATCCTTACGCAGGTATCCGCTCGATTCCGGATCAGGGAAAAGGGCGGTATAAAATGCCTCGCCATCTTCAAAATGACGTTCGCTAGTCGCGCAGACGTGGGCGCGGGATTTGATTGACCATGGTTCGTTGAGTGCCATGCGCGGAGTGTTTCTGTGCGGGTAACAAGTTTCAAGGGGAATCAGTTCCTTTACTTGTTTTTGTAAGACAATTGAGCGTAGTCGTGTAGAATAGGAACATGGCAGATACGGAACCCTCTTCTGAAAAGCAACTACCACAGAGAAAATCACGCGCAGCATCGATCTGGGCGTTCTTTGGCGGTTTAGCTCTGCTCATAGCGGTAGGGGTGCTTGTGGGCTTTGCATGTTTCTATTTTATGGTGAGTCGTGCGGCATCTGCACCCATTGATAAGCTTGCGGAAGCGCTTTCCACAGTGTTTGGCACGGATGTCACAGTGACTGGTTCAACGGCTGTGCTGGAGAAATCTGAAATTGGGGAGCTTGCATTGGTGCAGAGAAAGACTCAGGCAATCACCAAGTATGAGACGAACTGGATGGGTAGTAACAACCTGCTCATCGTACGCGGGGATTTTCTGGTTAAGGCCGGGTTTGATCTCAGCGAGGGAGGCAATTGGGGAATTCTTGATGGGGAAATCAATGGGAAGATGCCGAAGGGAAAAGTTCTTAGTATCGAACCAATTGGCGATTTTGAAATTTACTACTCAAGTAACGGAGCGATCAACCGGCTCAAGCCACAAGA
>JBGCEU010000048.1:0-10083 GCA_045106535.1 Akkermansiaceae bacterium
TAGTCTCTGCGTATATTTTTTTTCTTTTTTCTGGTTCCATACTTTTCAGAGCAGACTCAATTTCCATTAATCCATTGAGAACAACTCGATATTGATTCCCTGAGTTGACTAGAAAGGCTCTTGTTGAAATGCCTATAGAGGATTTGAACTGCGGTACTTTTATGCGAACTTTGTCTCGTGCCGCAGGTTTGAGCAGTACATTTTGAACGTATATAGGTGGAGGATAGAGGAAACGGCGTGAATCGAAAGTATCATTTTGGGGGGATCCAATTACTTCGTAATAACTGGAAACAACCGTGTTAAAATTCTTCGACAAACGGTCCAATTCAGCACCGACTAAGAATGCGTAATATTCAGCTTCTTTTGGTGACACAAAATAACCGGTATACGCCTTGTAAGAATCTCCTATTTGTTGAGCTCTCTCATAAGCTTTAGATATTTCTGAATTTATATCTAAAGACAGCTTTTCAAACTGCTTCACAGGAAACGGTGAACGCCTGATCATAGCCTCTAATAAGGTAATTTTTTTAGAAATAGAGTTCCCCCTTTTCACAAAATCTCTGATAACGGGAAGCCAACCTCGCTCAATAGTTTTCATTTCAGAAACGAGCTCACTAATAGGAGGGGGCGTATAGGTCTGAGTTGATTCATAAAAACCGGATAAATTGGAAGGTTTCCCGTAAGGAGATCGGGTAATCCACTCCCATATTCCACGACGCTTTGTTTTGATAGTCATTCCTATCGCGCCTCCCCATCGAGTAGAATCGACAAGAATTGAATTACCTCGTTCCGAAGCTAGTCTATCAGACCTGTCGGGGGTCTCCTTGCTATAGATAGCAGCCACCAAGTCGCGTAAATTCTCTTTCGGTGAAATTAATTGCGGCAAGCTGCTTTCAGCACTAGAAAAAGCATTTCCGATTAAAAAAGGAATGACTCCCTCACGACCTGTTCCATTGATTGTTGCTTCCGCAGGAATTGCTAGAAATGCCGGACTGGGCAAAACCAATCCTCCGTTCCCAGGATAGTATTGCCCTAGATATTGTTCTGCGTTTTTATTTGTTATCAGAATGAGATCATACTTTTTATGCTTGGGAGAAATATCCAAATGAGGGCTTTTGTTGGCAAGCATCACTGGCAAGTTCAAAACTTCCTTACTACCATCCTCGTTTTTTACCGTCACCTTCATTTTCGAAAGCGATCTAGGTTGAAGGTAAATTCGAGCGGAGCCTATAGCCGAGTGCTTTGGCCACTTATTAGTAGATGCAGCTCGATTATAAGCCATACCGAATCTCTCATAATCATTCAGAGGCCTAAGAGGCCTGTCAACTAAGTAGTCTCTGAAGGAACCGCAGCCACACAACAGACATGTCAACAAACACACACAAAAGACCTTCATTCATGGATAGTCGAATAGTTCACCGTGCGTTGTAAAGATTATTTTCCCCTAGCCCTTGAGTCCCTGTAAGCCCATTTACTCCTCTGGTGGACACCACGAACTGCCCAGTTTCTGCCCAGTCGCTCGTTTTCAGGGCAACAAAAAAGGAGTCACGAACTAACGTAACTCCTTGATTGTTAAAGTGGTGGGCAGGGCTGGATTCGAACCAGCGTACTCATACGAGAGCAGATTTACAGTCTGCCGCCTTTAACCACTCGGCCACCTACCCATAGGTTGTTTTTTGTGGAGCCTCTTGCGAGGCGGGGGACTAAATACGTGTCAGCACTCGCGCTGACAAGGGAAAAATACGTGATTTTACATGAACGGTTACGCGAAGAGCCGCTTTACTGGCTTGCCCTTGTGGGCAACCTGGAACGGTCTTCCTGAGGGCGAATGTAAAACTGCGGAAACGTCGATGCCTAGGCCATGCGCGATGGTGGCGTTGTAGTCTTGAATGGTAACACCGTCTTTTTTAACACGCGCGCCTTTGGAGTCGGTGCTGCCGTAAACAGTGCCGCCCTTGATACCCCCGCCGGCAAGCAGGCTGGAGAAGGCGGCAGGATGGTGGTCACGGCCATTGCTGTGCTCAGCAACAATTTCGGGCGACCTACCAAACTCCGTGCCCAAGGCTACGATGGTCGACTGCAGGAGGCCTTTGGCTTCGAGTTCGATGATCAGGCTAGCGTATGCTTGGTCGAGCACCTGACAGCGTGCCTCCACAGAAGTAAAGTTGTCATAGTGCGTGTCCCAGCCGCCGAGATTTACTTCGACAAAACGAACTCCGTGCTCAACGAGCCGACGGGCAAGAAGGCAGCCTTGGCCAAATGAATTACTTCCGTAGGCATTCTTAGATGATTGTGGTTCACGGCTGATGTCAAATGCCTTGAGGTCATCGCTGCGCATCAGCTTCACCGCCTCTTTGTAAAGTTCATCGTATGCTTTAGCCTCGGTGTTTTTGTGCTGGCTGTGAAATTCTTTATTCAGAGCATCCGCCAGCTTGAGGCGGCGATCAAAGTCCTTCTCGCTCACAGAGCCAGCTCTGGTGCTGTCCTTGAGGCCCTCGTCAGGTCGACCTAGTGGCACGCCGGCATATTTGACTCCAAAAAATCCCGCAGAGGCATTTGCTGCGCCTCCTCCTACGGTAACGAAGCCCGGGATCTCACTGTTTTTCCGTCCCTTCATTTTCATCGTCCATGATCCTAGGGTTGGGTGTACGATGGTGCCTCGCGGACTGTAAGAACGATGTAAAACATACTGGCCGCGGTCGTGCGCACCGTTCTGAGATGTCATCGAGCGGATGATGCATATCTTATCCATGACGGCTGCGGTCTTGGGCAAATACTGGCTGATTTGAATTCCATCCGCCTTAGTATTGATCGCCTCGACTGGCCCCTGGATCTCCTTTTTCCCGGGTTTGACATCGAAGGTATCGATATGGCTCATGCCACCGGACATGTTGAGGAAAATGACCGCTTCTGCGGGCTTTTTGTTTCCTCCGGAGGACTGAGCAAATGCTCGACTTGCCACCGAGGCTCCAAGCATAGGTGCTAGCCCCACACCAAGATAAGTCTTAGCAGCGTTCGCCATGAACTGACGGCGTGTGAGTTCGTCTGTTTTATTGATATTGTTAGGCATGGGATGTGTGTGTTTAGTCAGCGGAATCAGCAATTATTTTATCATACTACGGGATGAAGATGAATTCGCGCGCGTTGATTAGAGCGGATACTATATTGCGGTAACCTGCATCGCCACGCGCGGCGATTTCTGCCTCCATGAGTTTCATTTCCGATTCGCTGGGGGAACGAGACAGTGTGCCAAAGAATAACGAACGGATTCGATCTTGGGTACTGCCCTCGGAAAGCTGGTGAATTTTTGCTTGGCTATTCGCCACAACGAGTTTTTCCACTTCACCGTTGAGCATCGACAATACTTGAGTGGCATTGGCTTCTTTGGTTGCAGAATCTAACAACAACCGGTCAGACTGACCAAAAATCTGGAGAACGTGACCTTTCGGCGCAGGCGAAGCCAGTTCAGATGCTCTGGCAATACCGCTTAAAGCCCCGCGTTTGCCCGCATTGCGCATCATGCTCATTTGCCCCTTACTACCACTTTTGCTTCCCTTTTGGATTCGGGTTAGAAGATTTTGCGCATACTTCCTCAATTCTTTAGGGGACTTAATCTTTAGAACCTCCTTCTGCAATTGCGGCATATTCATCTCACCAACAAGAACTGGTTTGCCTCCGTATATGATGGCATCGGATGACCCACGAGTTCGCAGTTTATCAGGATTCCCCGCAATGAGAGTCACCAAGGAGTCCCAGTATTGCTCTGCGGCCATACGTTGAATTTTTCTACCATCGAAAATGGGTTTCTCACCGGGTTTCAACTCACGATCGGACGAAGCAAAGGCATAAACGCGGGTGAGTATAAGTGCGTGCTGAAATGCCTTCAGATCATAATTCAGCTCCTTCATTAGGCTGACCAAATACCGAGTGAGCTCAGGAGAAGTGGTATCCTCCGGCGGGCGATATTCATCCACCGGCTCAAAAAGACCCGTGCCGATGATACGCTTCCACATACGGTTGACGATGATCGTGGTGAAGCGCTCGTTCTTTGGGCTAGTTACCCACTCGGAGAAATTTCTTAGCCCATCATCATCATCACGTCCCTTGGACATGCGGACTGTCTTGCCGAAGCTTTTCTCATGCGGTGTGCGTGCGCTGACCCACTCTCCAGGATCTCCATCGGAGTATTGGTAATCACTCGGCAGCTTGATTCTCCCCGTTCCCGCGCCCGTCATCGTGGGATAGTAGACTTCATCACCAAGGAACCGCACCATACGCCCAAGTGGAGAGCGTTGTTTTTTGGCATCTCGTATTTCTCTCCACACGGTGTCCCATGGGCCTTTGTTGATATCTCTCTGACCGTTGGTAAAAGCCGAGAGTCGGTAAAAATCCATCCGTTCCCAGTCCTCAAAAGGATCATCGTGGCACTGGGCGCACTCCATCCGAGTTCCGAGAAACAGCCGCATGGTGTTAGACATGTTATCGAGCGGCATTCCTTTGTCTCTGATGTAGTAGCCTACGGCTCCGTTTTCCCACATCGCACCTTGAGCTGAGAGAAGCTCACGTGTCATTTCATCAAATGGTTTGTTCTCAGCCACTGCCTTACGAACCCAAGCCAGATATGGGGCAGCTGTTCGGCGGTTTTCAAAATTCTCACGAACGCGCAGCATATCGATGAGCCAGTTTCCCGTGTGGCTCTTGTAGCCCTTGGAATTCATCAAGTAACGAGCAAGCAAAACACGCTTGTTAGGATCATCCGATTCCAGAAAAACGCGAGCCTCCTCAACAGTGGGAATACGACCGACCGCCAACAAAAAGCTGCGGCGTAGAAATACAGAGTCACTTGCGTCTGCGGGTACGCTGACTCCTTTTTTCTTATAAATCTTAGCAACACGAATATCGATCTGGCGTGCCGCAGCCAGCAGCTGCTCCTCGGCAATCGGCTGTTTTTTTGCAGCATCACTTGCGTCTGCCTTGCCGGGTGCTGCCAGAGCTACTGGAAAAATAACCACGCAAGCAGCTAGGGCTGAATAAAATGGCAATACAGAGATATTTAGGAAACCCTTCATAACCAAGGGAATCTGCCATTTTTCTGACTATACTTCAAATGGTATTTACCGGAATGCTCATTCGCTCAACCAACCAAGAAATGCATCGTTGCTGGCGGGCATCGCGGTAGCGACTTTATTCTCCTTGGCTAGACGAGCGAGCCGCTCGGGGATCTCTAAAATACCATCACCAAGTTCTTCCGAAATGGTTTCAGGGAATTTAGCAGGATGCGCTGTTTCCAAAATGACGGCGACGTCATCCGGATGTTTGCTTAACCAGGCTTCGGCAGCGAGATAACCCACGGCACCATGTGGATCGATAACGTAGCCGTACTTTTCATAAACTTCGCGAATCGCTGCGCGGGTATTTTTATCACTGACGGCAAATCCACTGATGCTGGACGCCATTTTCTTCCAATCATCCGCAAAGATTTCCTTCATTCGGGCAAAATTACTCGGCGCACCTACGTCCATGGCATTGGAGATGGTGGCTACGGAAGCGCGGGGATGATAGTCGCCGGTATTCAGATAAGTGGGCACAACATCATTCACATTGGTGGCGGCGACAATATGCCCGACCTTCAGCCCCATTCTTGTTGCCAATAGAAGTGCCGTCAGATTACCAAAATTGCCACTCGGGATCACAAAAATCGGAGATTTGTTAGAAATTCGTGCTGCTTCAAAGTAATAGAGCATCTGCGGAATGAGTCGCGAGATATTAATCGAGTTCGCTGATGTGAGATTGTATTGCCGGGATATGTCCTCATTCAAAAAAGCCGCTTTTACCATACGCTGACAATCGTCGAAGCTGCCGTCGATTTCCAGAGCTGTGATATTACCGCCCAATGCTGTGAGTTGTTTCTCTTGCAAGCCACTGACTTTTCCCGATGGGTAAAGGATAACCACTCGGGTGCCCTCCACATTATGAAATGCGCTTGCAACAGCACCACCCGTATCGCCGGAGGTGGCGACCAGCACGGTGAGGGGTTGGTCATCGTCCCGTGTTAGCCATGCCATCACTCTCGCCATGAAACGGGCACCAAAGTCCTTGAACGCGAGCGTCGGCCCATGAAAAAGCTCAAGCACCTTGTGATGCTCATCAAGCGCAACAACAGGCGCAGGGAAGTCGAGTGCTTCGGTCACTATCTTCTCCAGCACGTCTTCAGGTATCGCACCTTGAAGGAGAGTGGAAACCACACGGAATGACATTTCCGGAAAAGTTAAACCTTTCCAGCTGTTCCAAAAAGCAGCGTCGAGCTGAGGAATTTGTTCAGGCATGTAGAGACCATTGTCTGCTGGCAGCGAGCGTAGAACCGCTTCGCCGAAATCAACACACAGGTCTGGATTATTGGTGCTGTAGAGGCGCATGGCAGAATGATGAAAGCGTGTGGCGAATTCGGCAAGAGAGAAGCGTGTACATGAAAACAGCGCGGGAATCCGCGCTGCTAAAAAATCAGTAAAATTTTTTGGTTAGAATGGGATATCGTCATCCTCACTGACACCACCGCCCTGTGCTGGTGAGCCGCCCTGCTGCTGAGCAGGTGTAGATTGCTGTTGCTGTTGCTGAGGAGCTGGATTACCCCCTCCTTGCTGGCCACCTCCACCGGGTGATCCCATGAGCTGAATGTTGTCAGCAACTACTTTGAGTTTAGTTCGCTTTTTTCCGGTTTCTTTGTCGTCCCATGAATCCGTCTGTAAGCGTCCCTCCACAAACAATGGCTTACCCTTACCCGAATACTGATGAGCCACTTCTGCGGTTCTTCCCCAGAGGGTTATGTCCACAAAAGTTGTTTCCGTGATTTTTTCACCATTTTCACCAGATCGAACTCGATTGGTTGCCAGTCCAATATCTGCCACTGCCGTTCCCTTGGGCGTGTAACGGAGCTCGATATCACGGGTTACGTTACCCATGAGCATTACTTTGTTAAAATTAGCCATAGCTTTGACCTTAGAGAGCCGCGAGAACGGCGGCAATAGCAAACTGGAGATGTTTTGTAGTTCTAGAAGTCCTTCCAGTCTATTCTATTAGGACAACAGCACCGCAACCTAGCCCAGACGCTGGTAATGCTGGAGGTATACACTGTTGTTCAGGTTAAGAGTCGTTTGAATTTTTTCAATCGCCTCAGGGTCAGCTTCAAAAATGTAGTTAACGTAATGTCCGCCATCAAGGTGGCGTGCGTTGTATGCGAACTTACGACGACCAAGCTGCTGGATCTCATCCATTTTGGCACCGTTACCTTCCATTTCCTTCGCTACGGAGGAAACGAGGTCATTTAGTCCGTCTTCTTGGCCTTGGGAGTTGAGTACGATTAGGCCTTCGTATTTTCTGCTCATCGCTTTGTGATTGGTTTTTAGTTAATTATGGTTCCAAGTTTTTCTTAGTATTGAAGGTATTAGCCGCTGCTTCAACCCCCTTGGAGAGCGCAAACTGAACAGCTTCTGCTGCAGTTGCAAGCGTGTTTTCCAATTCATTACCCTCATCGGTCGAAAACTTACCTAGCACGTGACCAGTCATTGAGTTCTGGGTGTCATTTCCCGTGCTATGCTTGGCACTACCAATCCCTATCTTGAGCCTTGGAAAGCGGTCACTGCCAAGGTGGGCGATAATCGACTTCATGCCATTGTGGCCACCCGCAGAGCCTGCCATGCGAAATCGTAAACTACCGAACGGAATGGCAACATCGTCATAGATAACTAGCACCTGCTCTGGTTGCCATTTATAAAAACGAAGTGCCGCACCCACGGACTGACCGCTTTCATTCATAAATGTCTGTGGCTTCATCAGAATGGCAGAAGATCCCGGCACCTTCGCCACGTGAGCGCGCCAGCGAAGGTGATTCGCTAATTCGGCGGCATAACCAGATGCTAGGCGATCCACCACCATGAACCCAACATTGTGACGGGTCTGCTCGTATTTTTGCCCCGGATTCCCGAGACCAACGATGAGCTTGATGTCAGACATAACTCTCTTCTAAACGTTCAGATGCAAACTCCAAATACCAAATCCCTGTATAATAAAACAGCCCGCAGCATAGAGCTGCGGGCCGCTTGAAATAAATTGGATTTACGTGACTACTCTTCCGCAGGTTTCTCAGAAGTGACTTCTGGCTCTGTGGGTGCATCTGCATCACCGCCGGCTGAATCTTCGTCTTCTCCATCGGCACTTTTCGCAACGCGAGTCTTAGCTACCAAGGCAATCACGACATCATCGCTCAAGCTCGGCTTCACGCCTTCAGGGAAATTAATACTACCGATGTCCAGGTTGTCACCAATTTCGAGGGCTGTCACATCGGCTGTGAGTTGCTCGGGAAGGTCATTGGGCAAACATAGCACCTCGATAGAGTAGAGCATCTGCTCGAGAATACCACCTGCTTTAACTCCCACTGGCTCTCCCTCAAGCTCAAGCGGAAGGTTGGCGGTGATCTCAGTCTTCTCATCCACAGCCAGGAAATCGATGTGGAGAATTTCATTAGTGAGACGGTTGTGCTGCACATCCTGAAGGAAGGCCAGCTGCTTGTTTCCACCCTCGACCTCGAGGTTAACAAGGATGGAGTCAGATACTGCGTGGTTTAGCATGTCAGTAAATGTTTTCCCGTGAACTTTGACGTTCAGGTTATCGGCACCGCCGCCGTAAATCACGGAAGGGATGTAGCCTTCGCGACGCATTTGCTTGAGAACGCCAGAACCCGTGCGGGCGCGCTCTTCTGCTTTTAGAGTTTGTGGTTTAGCCATTGAATTGAATAGTTGGAATGGTTTCTATGTGAATTGATATTAGTTTGAGCAGTGCCCGAATGTCCACTGGCGGCGGTAGTGAGTGAGTAGCCAATGCCCTTCGGGGGGCGGGTCTTTACCACCTCAGACGTCAATGTCAAAGAGAGAAGTGACAGATTTTCCGTCATGAATACGAGAGATGGCATCGCCCATGAGTCCTGCGATGGATACCACGGAAACCTTGTCGCCGTGTGCTTGCGGCACTGAGTCCGTGGTGATGAGCTCCTTGATCGATGATTCTGCGATGCGCTTACGACCCATCTCACCAAGGACTCCATGAGAAACACCGGCATAAATGCTCTTGGCTCCACTGTTTTCCAGAATCTCCGCCGCGGCACACAGGGTGCCCGCGGTTTCTGTCATATCATCGACCAAAAGAACATTGCGGCCCTCGACATCACCAATGACATTCATCGCCTCCACCTTAGTCGCACTCACACGATGCTTTGCAACAATAGCAAGTTCCGCTCCAAGTTTGTCCGCATAGGATCGCGCCATTTTCACGCCACCAACATCGGGCGATACAACGGTAAGGTTACTCGCATCGTCTCCATGCTGCTCGCGAAGATGCTTGATGAAAACAGGCTTGGCGTAGAGATGGTCGACCGGAATATCGAAAAACCCCTGAATCTGCGCGGCGTGCAGATCCATCGTTAGCACACGATCGACGCCTGCCGCAGAAATCAAATTGGCCACCAGCTTCGCGGTAATCGGAACACGCGGTTGATCCTTACGATCCTGTCGAGCGTATCCAAAGAAAGGCATCACAGCAGTGATGCGCCCAGCACTGGCGCGTTTTGCCGCATCCACCATGATGAGCATTTCCATCAGGTTGTGATTGGTCGGTGGACAGGTAGGCTGCACCAAGTAAACATCCTCCCCCCTTATGTTCTCGTTAATCTGAACAAATGTCTCACCGTCAGGAAATGATGTAACGTGCACATCTGCGAGTTTCTCTCCGAGGTGAGTAGCTATTTCCTCCGCGAGTTTCTGGTGAGCCTTACCGCTAAATATTTTCATAGGGTTTGTTACTTTGCTGGGTGATCATGTGATATGAGCCGCACATGACAATGCCAAAGATTCAGAGCGCAGGTTATTTTGCTCCCTTGCGGAACAAAACTGCAGGCACCGTCATAATGAGCAATTTGACATCAAGCCAGAGCGACCAATTATCGATGTATTCAGTATCCATCTTCACCCAGTCTTCCCACTCGGTGATGCTGTTTCGGCCGTATGCCTGCCATGTGCAGGTGATGCCAGGCTT
>JBGCEU010000049.1:0-14029 GCA_045106535.1 Akkermansiaceae bacterium
ACCATGATGAAGGTGTCCGACCCGATTATTTTTGGCCACTGTGTGGAGGTGTTCTTTAAAGACGTATTTGAAAAACACGCCGAGACGCTCAGTAGCCTGGGCGTTGATCTGAAAAATGGATTTGGTGACCTACTCGCCAAGATCGAAACCCTTCCCGCCGAGCAAAAAGCCGCGATCGAAGCTGACATCGATGCCGCCTACGCAAATGGCCCCGACCTCGCCATGGTCAATTCCGACAAAGGTATCACCAACCTGCATGTGCCGAGTGACGTGATTGTGGATGCATCCATGCCCGCCATGATCCGCACCTCTGGGCAGATGTGGAATAAGGATGGAGATCAGCAAGACACCAAGGCTGTGATCCCAGATTCCTCATACGCGGGCATCTACGAGGCGACGATTGATTTCTGCAAAAAGAACGGCGCGTTCGATCCCACAACCATGGGTACGGTGCCAAACGTCGGGCTCATGGCGCAGAAAGCTGAAGAGTATGGCTCTCACGATAAAACCTTCGAAATCCCCGCTGATGGCACCATCTCCGTGGTAGACACCGATGGCAACACCCTGATTTCCCACGAAGTCGAGCAGGGTGACATCTGGCGTGCCTGCCAGGTGAAGGACGCGCCGATTCAGGACTGGGTAAAGCTCGCCGTGAACCGCGCGCGCGCCACGAGCACGCCTGCCGTTTTCTGGCTTGATGAAACCCGCGCCCACGACGCCCAGCTCATCCAGAAAGTCGGGCAATATCTCGGCGATCACGATACCGATGGCATTGAAATCCACATCATGTCACCTGTTGAGGCCACCGAGTTCACACTGGCTCGCTGCAAGGCTGGCGAGGATACCATTTCCGTCACTGGTAATGTTCTGCGTGACTACCTAACAGACCTCTTCCCTATCCTTGAGCTCGGCACATCCGCCAAGATGCTCTCCATCGTTCCCCTGATGAACGGCGGTGGGCTCTTCGAGACGGGCGCCGGTGGCTCCGCACCCAAACACGTCCAGCAGTTTCAGGAGGAAAACTACCTCCGCTGGGACTCCCTCGGCGAGTTCCTTGCTCTCGCCGTTTCTCTGGAGCACCTCTCTGAAAAATTCGGTAACGCAAAAGCAAAAGTATTAGGCGAGGCACTGGATAACGCGACTGGCAAATTCCTGCTCACTGACAAGTCACCTACTCGCAGGCTAGGCGGCATCGATAACCGTGGCTCACATTTCTACCTCGCTCTCTATTGGGCGGAGGCATTGGCCGCACAGACAGACGACGCCGATCTCGCTGCTACCTTTGCACCAATCGCCAAAACACTGGCCGAGCATGAGGCCACCATCGTCGAGGAACTCATCGGCGTGCAGGGTAATCCTGTCGATACTGACGGCTACTATAAGGTCGATGACGCTCTCACCAGCGCCGCCATGCGCCCGAGCGCAACATTGAATCAGATTGTCTCTGGCATCTGATCCATCTTGTCGCAGCGACTCTAGCCCTGATGTTACCATTGACAGGTTGGGCTATCTGAAGCGTATTGTGTTCACTGACCATGAAATACGCACTGGCTCCTGTTATCTCGATTTTTCTGACTCTCTCGCTCTCTGCTACCGAACCTGAACTGGTCGAGAGCAAAGAAATCCCGACCATTCAAATCACTCCGGACACGGAGTTGAAGGTGTTCGCCGATCAGAAGTCACACGGAGTGACCTCGCCCACGGCGTTAACAATCGATGAAAAAGGCCGTGTCCTTATTACAGAAACGTGGCGGTTCGGCGTTGATCTAGGAATCGATGACAACCGCCGCCGCAGGCACTGGCTACTCGATGACATTGCCTCACAGACGACAATGGATCGACTGAACATGTACCGCAAGTGGGATCACAAGCATCCACTTACGTCGTATACGAAGATTTCCGAAAAAATCCGCATGCTGGTGGATGAAAATGATAATGGCGTAGCTGACAAGCATACCATTTTTGCGCAGGGCTTTAATGGTTTATTGGACGGAACTGCGGCAGGAATTTTCTCCTTCAATGGCAACGTCTACTTCGCGTGCATCCCGCATATTTTTATCCTTAAGGACAAGGATGATGATGGCGTGGCCGACTCACGCAATTCGATCCAAGATGGATTCGGGGTACGAATCTCGCTCTCCGGGCACGACTTGAACGGCTTCACTCTTGGGCCTGACGGCAGGATTTACGCCACCATCGGCGACCGAGGATTCAACATCAAAACTAAAGAGGGCAAGCACTACGCCTACCCTGACCAAGGAGCCATTCTTCGCTTCGATCCAGACGGATCTAACATGGAGGTTTATCAGACTGGGTTGCGTAACCCCAAGGAAATCGCATTCGATCAATACGGAAACCCCATCACAGTGGACAACAACTCGGATCAGGGGGATATGGCACGTATCGTTTACCTAATGGAAGGAGCAGACGCCGGCTGGACGATGGATCACCAGGTCATGCACACGTTTAACCGCGAAGCCGGTTTTGAAAAACGTCCCATCAACCGCTGGATGCAGGAAAAGATGTGGGAGCCGCTCACGGAAAAAAACAAACACCTCCAGCCCGCCTACATCCTCCCCCCTTTGATGAATCTGACAAACGGCCCGTCCGGACTCACCTATCATCCCGGCCCCGCTTCTTATCCGGGTAAACAGGAGCACTTCCTGATTTCCGACTACAAGGGCGCGCCAGACAGATCACGCATTCACTCTTTTGCTGTCGCCAATGACGGTGCCGGAATGCGCGTCACTGAAAACCATATTTTCAACGACGGGGTCGCCGTCACCGATGTGGAATACGGATACGATGGAAAAATCTACGTCACCGATTTCATCGAAGGCTGGGCGACCAAGAGCCAGGGTCGAGTTTACACGCTCACCAAAAAAGGCAGTGAAAACGACCCCACCATCAAGGAAGTCAAAAGCCTCATTACTGAGGACTTTTCAAAACTCGATCACGCCCGTCTCATTACTCTACTCAAGCACCCTGATATGCGCATCCGGCTTCGCGCCCAATGTGCGCTCGCGGATGCGAAAAAAATAAATTTGTTAGAAAAATCCATCACCGCGAACAAAGGCAACGTCGTCGCCCAGCTTCACGGAATCTGGGGCCTTGGCACGATTGCCCGCAAGGGTGACCCCATCGCCACCGCCTTGCTCGTATCACATGCCCATAAAGCTCATCCACTTGAGTTAAAAGCCAGCATCGCACGCTACCTCGGCGAAGTCACAGCAGAGAAGCGAGTGGATGCCGCACTCATGCATCTCCTCGAAGATGATTCGCCACGCGTGCAATCCTTCGCTGCCATCTCACTTGGAAAGAGGCAGTATCAACCCGCATTTGAGACGCTCGTAAAGCTTGTTGAAAAAAATAACGACCAAGATGTTTTCCTACGCCACGCCCTCGTCATGGGCTTGCTCGGCACCGGCACTGAAAAACAAATCGCGGCCCTCGAAAGCCACAACTCCCCCGCCGTGCATCTTGCTGCCGTGGTAGCATTACGCAGGCACAAGAGTCCGGAAATCGCGAAATTCATCGGCAAAACCCGTGCCGTCACCGATGAAGCAATCCGCGCCATCCATGACCTCCCCATCGAGTCCGCTCGCCACAAAGTCGCAGAACTCCTACCACGCTTCGCCAGCAGCCCCGGCAATGTCCGCGAGTTCACTCCCATGATGCAGCGCCGCCTGCTCCACTCGGCATTCCGCATCGGTGGTGACAAAAACATCCACGCGCTACTCGCCTTTATCGGTTCAAAAAACAAAACCATCGATCTTAAGCAACGCCGCGAAGCCGTCCGCCTACTCTCCCTCTGGAACAACCCGCACCCTGTCGATCAGTCACTCGGTCGCCTCGATCCACTACCCAAGCGAAACAACCCCAACCTGATCAAAATTCTCCACAAGGAACTCCCCGGGCTCATCGATGTTTCAAACCCAGTAGTCGCCGAGCTGATCTCACTCATCAGCCACTACAAACCTCACCTCAATACCATTCCCGCCGAACGCCTGCTCGCCATCAGTCGCGACCAAAAAATCAGCAGTGACGCGCGCTCGGAAGCACTGCGAAGTGTCGCCGCCAACCCGCCGAAGGATTTTAATGATCAGCTTAGGAGTTTCGTCGCCGATAAAGACCCACAAGTTGCGGGCACAGCTCTCAGCCTGCACGTGGAGCGCAATCCCGGTGCGTCATGGGATCTAATTTTACAGGCAGCCGCCACAGAGAGGCCTGTTCCGCTTCGCCAGACCGCATGGTCACTGGTTACCTCATTGGAAAAAATCGACAGCACAATCGCCAAAAGCCTCAATCAGGAGCTTAGTTCACTCACTGCAGGAAAAGGCGACCAGCACGCGGCTCTGGAGATTCTCACAGCGGCTAAGAAGCATCCACAAGCGGCGGCGGCTCTGAAAAAATACCAGGCATCGCTCGACGCCAAGAATCCACTCGCCCCGTATTTGGCTACCCTCGAAGGAGGAAATATGAGGCGTGGCAGAGCTCTATTTAACTCCCACCCAGCTGCCCAGTGTATGCGTTGCCACACCACCTACCAGCACAGTGATGCTGCCATGGCCGGCCCTAATTTATACGGCGTTGCCAGTCGAGGCGACCGCCTGTTCCTACTCGAATCACTCGTCAACCCCAATGCCAAGGTGGCGAAAGGCTTTGGCGAAGTTTCTGCGATGCCACCAGTGGGCCTCCTGATGGAAAAGCATGAGATTCGTGATCTGGTGGAGTTTTTATCAACGCTCAAAGAACGCTAAGTTGCCGCCAAAGTTTTCCGCTTGGATTTTTTCTCCAGCTCATCAGACTGCGACGTATGAAATGGATACTGTCACTCTGTCTCGCGCTTCTCGCGTCAACGGCACTCGCAGCCAAAAACGATAAGGAAACGATCATCGCCGTCTACGACCTTGAGGGTATGATCTCGGAAAGCGGTCAAGTCAGTGGCGGATTACTCGATCTAGGCGGTGGCTCGAACCGCCCCCTCACCCACTACGACGTGGTGCGCAGCATGAAGTCTGCCGCAGCGGATGAGAACGTCAAAGGCGTGGTTCTAGACCTTGGTGGCGCAGGTATCAACCTTGCCCAGCTTCAGGAAATGCGCCGCTGTCTGCTAGCTATTCGTAAAGCTGGAAAAGACGTCTGGTTTTACACTGAAAGCCTGACTAACGGCACGGCATTGATCGGTTCCGCTGCGAATCATTTCACACTACTCCCCGAAGGCAATGTCATGCTCACCGGGATGTATTCTGAGTCGATGTATTTCAAAGGATTGTTAGACAAGCTCGGCCTCAAGGTGGAGGTGATCCACATCGGCGATTTCAAAAGCGCCGGGGAAACATTCTACCGCACTGGTCCAAGTGAGTATGCCGCGAAACAGCAGTCGGTTCTGTTCGACTCCATCTTCGGGCAAATGGTGAGCCAAATCTCCGAGGGCAGAAAAATCAAAGCCGAAGACTTCCGCGCCCTGATCGATAAGGCACTCATCACACCCGAAGAAGCCAAGCAGGCGAAACTCGTTGATGCGCTCCAATACCGCACCGATTTCATCGCCAAAGTTCGTAAGCATTACGGCGAGGATGCCAAGTTTGACCGTAGCTATGAACTCCCCGATCTTGATGGCCCGGAAATTGACGGCTTCATGGACATCATGCGCCTCGCATTCAAAGCCGGAAAAGATAAGAAAAGGCGACAGGATTACGTCGGGATCGTAGCGCTCGACGGCGAAATCAACGATGCCTCCATTGCTCCCGTGCGTGAGGAAATCCTCAAGCTCGCCAAGGACAAAAAATGCAAGGCACTGGTTTTCCGGGTCAACTCGCCCGGCGGCTCTGCACTCTCCAGTGACGTGCTTTGGGAAGCCACGGACGAGTTCAAGGCGACTCAGAAACCTATGGTTGTGTCGATGGGATCTGTCGCTGCCTCCGGCGGATACTACGTCAGTGCCGGAGCCGACCGTATTTTTGCGGAAGAAGGCACGATCACTGGCTCGATCGGTGTGGTCGGCATGAAATTTGTGCTTGGCGGTGCCATGGACAAACTCGGAATCACAACCCACTCGATCAAGCGCGGCAAGCACGCCGATATCATGAATAGCCATCGCGGCTACACGCCCGCTGAAACTGAACTGATCCGCAAATCGATGGTTGATGTTTACGGCACGTTTAAGAAACGCATTACCGACGGCCGCGGCGACCGCATCAAAGGTGATTTGGAAAAACTCGCGGGCGGCAGAGTTTACTCCGGTAAAGATGCGTTGGCTATCGGCCTGGTCGATGAACTAGGCGGCATGAACGAAGCCATCACCCACGCTGCAAAGCTTGCAAAACTTGAAGAATACGATACCTACCTAACACCTGAGCCAAAAAGCGGACTGGAAGGCATGTTTGCAGGTCCAAAGAAACGTGACGAGGACGATGAGTTCATCCGTGCCAGGAAAATCAACCCGCCTGCCGTACTGATCCGCCGGCAGATGCTCGCCATTCCCGGCATCCAGCTTCTCAAGCCAACCCAGCGCAAGCAACTCAATCAGTTTATCAATCGCGTGGAGTCCTACCAGAAAAACTCCATCCTACTTATCGGACCGGATCTTCAAATCCCCGGACTCTAACATTCACCCTACAACAACACATAACACAACCAACCCACACACATAATATCATGGCAAATCAGAAAAAAGGCTGCGGATTCCTCATCACCGCACTTGTATTACTCATCGCTGGCGGAGTCGGCGCATTCATTCTCGGCGGCAGCGCATTTAATGAGGCAGTCAACGCAGGCGATAGCTTCAAGGACGCCACCGCTTTCGTAACACCTGACGGAGCCGACTACACTGCCGGCAAAGACGGAGAAACCAGCGTTTGGCTGTCTGGAAATGACACTAGCCTCCCCGCAGGCATGAGTATCAACGTCAAAGACAAGTCCACTGGCGAATTCATCGACACTTCAAAAAGCAGTGTTTCGCAACGCATGGGCGAGCAGCTCCTAATCGGCACCTTTGAAGCCAAAAAAGGAACAGATTACAAAGTTCACGTCACAGGACTTTCCGCAGGAAGAACAATTCTAGTTTCATCGGTATCCTCAAGTGCTGTGATGGGCACTATCGGCAAAGGATTCGGTGCAATTGCCATTGCTGGCATCGCAGGATTCCTCGCTCTCATCTTCGGCATCATCGGGCTCGTTAAGTATTTAGGCTCCAAAAAAGCGGATACACCAGCACCCGCTGCAACGCCGCCAGCCGTCTAGTAAGATCATCAAACTCGCAGAACCAGTTCCCGTCACGTGCGGGGACTGGTTTTTTGTTTTCAGCGGCGGCTGTCATTGACAACTGCACCCGCGTGTGTTCATCCTGCGTCGAAAAATTTATCCCCCGTTTACTAATCCAATCAATCATCAAATCATGTACGATCTTATAGTCATTGGCGGCGGTCCTGCTGGATACGTCGGAGCCATCCGCGGAGCACAACTCGGAAAAAAAGTCGCAGTCATCGAAGCCGACCGCGCAGGCGGCACTTGCCTGAACTGGGGTTGTATTCCCACCAAGGCACTTCTTAAGAATGCCGAACTCTATCAGACACTGAGCAAAAAGGCATCCACCTTCGGCCTGAAGTTTGATAACCTTAGCTACGATTGGTCTACGGTGGTGAGCCGCTCCCGTAGCGTGTCCGACAGACTAGCAGGCGGCATCGAGTTTTTGTTTAAGAAAAACAAGGTCGACTACATCCGCGGCTTCGGAGCCATCCAGGACAGCACCCATGTGGAGGTCACAGCTGCCGATGGCTCAAAACAAGTCATCGAAGGATCTAACATCCTTGTTTCAACCGGTTGTAAAAGCCGTGAACTGCCACCACTTCCTTTCAATGGCAGAACGGTCATCAGCTCTAAGGAAGCCATGGTCCCCGCACACCAACCCAAGGAAATGGTGATCATCGGCGCAGGTGCAATCGGCGTCGAGTTTGCCTACATTTACAATGCCTTCGGCACTAAGGTTACCATCATCGAAATGTTACCGAATCTTCTTCCTGTCGAGGACACTGAGGTCGGCCAAGAACTGCAAAAATCATTCACCAAACAGGGTGTTCGCTGCCTGACCGATACCAAATGCGTCAACTTCCGCGACAATGGTGACTCCGTATCGATTGACGTTGAAGGCCCCAAAGGCAGCGAAACCATCACTGCCGAGGTCTGCCTCGTCGCCATTGGCGTGCAGCCCGTCCTCCCCGGTGGCCAGCAGCCCGAGCTCGATGAGCGAGGCTTCATCAAGGTGGGCGACCGCTATGAGACATCCATCCCGAACGTCTACGCCTGCGGTGACATCTCGGGTCCTCCATGGCTTGCGCACACCGCGAGCTTTGAAGCGACCCAACTCGTTGAAGGGCTGTTTGTAGATGGTCACACCCCACGCAAGGTGGGCAACTTCCCCGGCTGCACATACTGCCATCCGCAGGTAGCCTCAGTTGGAAAAACAGAACGCGCACTCAAGGAAGAAGGCGTCGACTACAAGGTCGGCAAATTCCCCTACGCTGCCATCGGCAAAGCGCAAGCCTCCGGTGACACGGAGGGCTTTGTGAAACTTCTATTCGGTAAGCAACACGGCGAGCTGTTAGGAGCACACATCATTGGTGAGAATGCCACTGAGCTCATCGCTGAAATGGGTCTCGCTCTCGAAATGGAACTCACCACCGATGAGATCCACGGCACCATCCACGCCCACCCAACGCTGGCAGAAGCCATCCACGAGGCAACACTTGATGCCGACGGGCATGCCATACATTTTTAACCCCACACAAACAACCCCCACAGAACATGAGCGAGCAACAAGAATGGTTATACATTGATCAAGCTGGCCAGCAGACCGGACCTATACCCGCTGATCAGCTACACGAATACGTAAGTGCTGGACACATCACAGCAGAGTCACAGGTATGGACTGAAGGCATGGAAGAGTGGCTACCGGCCAGCCAGATCGAAGGACTCATTCCTGTAGCGGCACCGCAGCATGTACCGCAAATCAATCTCGGACCACAGGTGACAGCCACTGCCGGCATGGCGACTGCAGCGGCTAACCCCTATGCATCACCTGCGGCAACCGCAGCACCACAGGAAGGAGGCGACTACCCCATTCCAGCGGTGAACAAGGTCAATTTTGGCCTCTACATCACCTGCCTGCTAGGAGGTATAGGCCTGCTGATACTTGGCGCAGTGCTGATCACTTCAAGTGCCCCAACGGCTGAGGAAGTAGCGACCAATCCGAAGGCACTCGAAGAATCCGGGAACATGGCGCTACCCATTATCATGATGGTTCTCGGTGGTATCGTTCTCCTCATATCTTCCATTATTCAATTTATGGCAATTTATCGCGCATGGGCGATCCCCAAGCCAGGAGGTGGCACAGTTTCACCAGGCATGGCTGTGGGTCTACTATTCATTCCATTCTTTGGAGGAATCTGGATGATTATCATACTCTGCAAGCTCCCCGGCGAGTGGAACACAATCATCTCCAAATACACTAACACTTCTCTAGCTCCTCAAATGAGCATCGGCATGGCTATCTGTGCTATCCTGATTCCGGTGATTGGACAAATCCTCTGGATGCAAGACGTTTCTAAGGCGATTAATTTCATGGTGTCAGCACGCCTGATGCCTTCCAGTCACCAACAGCCCGCCGGACAAGGCGGCATCGTTCTCCACTAACCCACACATTAAACCCCATGAACTACCCACTCCAGTTACGTTTTAAAATCGTAGCACTCGCACCACAAATTTTTGTCGAAGACGCCCAAGGCAATACAGTTTGCTACGTCAAACAGAAGCTCTTCAAATTCAAAGAGAACATCCAAGTTTTTTCCGATTCCTCTAAGAACAAACAAATTGCTTCTATCGCTGCTAACAAAGTCATTGATTGGTCAGCTCGATATTTTTTCAAAGATGCGGATGGAAATGAGATCGGCTCGGTCGGCAGACAGGGTATGAAATCAATCTGGCGGGCACGCTACGATGTTTTCAATCCAGGTGACGACACCAGTGACTTCAAGATCCAGGAGGAAAACCCGTGGTCCAAGGTCATGGACAGCGTGCTGGGTGGCATCCCGATACTAGGTATGCTAACAGGGTATATGTTTCATCCTACTTATTCCGCTACACGAGCCGATGGCACAGTAGTTATGCGCGTGCGCAAACAGCCCGCATTCCTGGAAGGAAAATTCACGATTGAAAAAACGGCCGATCTTTCACTACAGGAAGAACTTAATCTGATTTACTCTTTCCTCATGCTTCTTCTGTTAGAAAGAGCTCGTGGATAATAAGCCAAAGCATAGTCATGGCCGAAAATTCACAATGGTATTACACCGATAACAATGGGCAGCAAGCTGGACCCGTAGATCTAGCTCAGCTAAGGATAATAGTTCAGCAGTCCTCCATCCCAGCGGATAGCTTGGTTTGGTCGGAGGGCATGGATGATTGGAAACCTATCAGTGACGTTGACGGGCTCGCAAGTGTCCCAAATCCAGCGACACCCCAGCTGACTAGCGACACCGAGCCTGCTCCTGCGCAGGCAGCAAACACAGCCAATCCCTACGCCCCCCCTCAGACTCAGGTCACTGCTCCAATCACTGATGACGATTACCCAATCCCTGATATAAAACGTACAAATTACGGCCTGATGGTTGCGACCGTTGTCATTGGCTCAGGAGTTTTTCTCTATGGCTTCTTCCAAATGTATTCCAACATCCTAGAGCAGACCACAGAGTATTCATCAGACTCAGCATACTCTGACCCAAATTATAGCGGTTCAAGCAGCGACCTATTTACTACCTCATCGATCGTAACAACGCTTGTCGGCTTCGGGATTTTGATGTTCGGCGTCATTTTAGCACTGATATATCTACACCGCGCCTGGCGAATCATCCAGCCGGGAGGAGCCAGTACGACACCAGGAAAGGCCGTCGGTTTTTTGTTTATCCCACTGTTTAATTTCTACTGGTATTTCATCGCCTACTGGAAGTGGTCTCAGGACTGGAATCGAATTGCTTCGAGTCACCGTAAATTATCGGCTGCGCCGAGAACTGCTGAAGGAATATTTCTAGCGTATGCCATCGTGAATGTGATTGGTGCATTCGTAAGCTTGGCTGGTCTCGCCGCTTTCGTTATCTTTTTCATCATTATGAAACAGATCTGTGATGTAGTGAATTACACGCACGATCTACGCGCAAGCCAACCTCAGCAGCAACGCGGCGGAATACAACTCCACTAAAATATGATGATCACTGACACTCAACAATGGCATTACACTGACAGTCATGGCCAGCAAGCAGGACCAGTCACCACAACTGAGCTACGTGCACTTGTGGAGGGGGGGCAGGCATCTTCTGAAAGCATGGTATGGACCGATGGTATGGAAAACTGGACTCTTGCATCGCAAGTAGAGGGACTAATTGCTCCCAAAGCAGCTATTCCCAGCGCAGTAAGCCAGCCTGCACCCGTCAGTGCCAAGCCTACACCTGATACAACTGTTAACCCTTACGCTCCCCCTCTTGCTACGACTGCGCCAACCTCTGGTGATATTTACGACATCCCAAACACTGGTGGAATTGGTAGACTTGTCTACTTCTTGATAGCTCTCGGCCTAAATGTCGTACAGCAGATCATTTCTTTTGCAACCATCAGCGGTTCTATCTCATCATCACGCCCAGCAGCCGCAGCCTCAAGCGTCGAGACCCTGATGGGTGCCTCTATTGGGCTGGCTCTGATTTTCCTCGTTCTCCAACTAGTTCTCGTGGGATGCCGATATAAAAACATCGGATTCAGCCCATGGTGGTGCCTTCTGTACATTGTCCCAATCGCAAACCTTGTCATTGGCTTCCGCTGCCTGACCTGCCAACCAGGTTATGCATTTACTCGGAAACTCGATCGCACAGGCAAGATCATTGCATGGGTAATCCTCGGCCTATTCGTGGCTATGATTCTTATTGTTATCCTCGCTGTAGCCATTGGTGCCTAGTACCCAACCCCATCTTTCCTAACCCTGGTGGGCACCAAGTCCCCCGGGGTTTTTCTTTTCAATCACAACATCTTCACCTACTAACTGCGCATCATGTCCGACCAACGTAAACCTTTCCCCTTCGATCAGTTTGAGCCCGAATGGCAAAAATACTGGGATAAGCACCAAACATTCCGCACTCCGAATCCGGGTGACGAGGACTTTGATGCTTCCAAACCGAAGTACTACATTCTCGACATGTTCCCCTACCCGTCCGGAGCAGGTCTGCACGTCGGGCACCCAGAGGGATACACGGCGACAGATATTATTGGTCGGTATAAAAAAATGAACAACCACAACGTACTCCACCCGATGGGTTGGGATGCATTTGGTCTGCCGGCCGAGCAGTATGCGATTAAGACCGGCCAGCACCCACGGATCACGACAGAGGCGAACGTGGATAATTTCCGCCGACAGCTCAAGGAGCTTGGCTTTGGCTACGACTGGAACCGTGAGGTGAACACCACGGATCCAAACTACGTGCGCTGGACTCAGTGGATTTTCCTGCAACTCTACAATTCCTATTTTAACGAGGAAACTCAGAAAGCCGCTCCCGTTTCCGAGCTGGAAGCCAAGGGCTGGACACGTGAGCAGATTGACGACGTCCGCCTCGCGTTTGTCCACGAGGCACCGGTGAACTGGTCGCCATCCATGGGCACCGTACTTGCCAACGAGGAAGTCGAGGAATGGAAAAACAAAGGTGAAACCGTCGAGCGCCGACCACTCCGCCAGTGGATGCTGCGCATTACCAAATACGCCGAGCGACTGATCAACGAGCTCGACGATCTCGACTGGCCAGAGTCGATCAAACTGCTGCAGAAAAACTGGATCGGCAAGTCAACCGGTGCCGAAGTCACATTCACTGTGGCGGAGACCTCCGGTCTCCAAGCCGATATCACCGTTTTCACCACACGCCCTGATACCCTGTTTGGTGCCACTTACATGGTGCTCGCTCCAGAACACCCACTCGTTGAGAAGATTACTACCGCCGATCAAAAGGAAGCTGTCGAAGCCTATAAACAATCCTGTGCCAGCAAGTCCGATCTCGAGCGTGGCGACCTGAACAAAAACAAGTCCGGCGTGCCAACCGGAGCAACCGCCACCAATCCCGTCAACGGCGAGCAAATCCCGGTATGGATCGCCGACTACGTGATGATGGGCTACGGCACCGGCGCCATCATGGCCGTGCCCGCGCATGATGAACGCGACTTTGAGTTTGCCACCAAATTTGAGCTTCCTGTTATTCAAGTCGTGCAACCTAACGGCAAAGAAGACTGGCAGGGCTTCACTGGCAATGGCACCTCTGTTAATTCCGGTTTCCTTGACGGACTCAAGACCCGCGACGCCAAGAAAAAGATCATCGCATGGCTTGAGGAAAACAACAAAGGCACCGCCAAAGTGAATTATAAACTCCGTGACTGGCTATTCTCCCGCCAGCGCTACTGGGGTGAGCCATTCCCAATCCTCTGGGAAGACGGAAACCACAAAGCCGTTCCAGAATCCGAACTCCCTTTACTTCAGCCCGAGATGGATGATTTCAAACCGACCGGTTCTCCAGAAGGCCCGTTGGCAAAGGCCACCGACTGGATCAACTACTCAGAGACCTCAAAACGCGAAACCAACACCATGCCCCAGTGGGCAGGATCATGCTGGTATTACCTCCGCTACTGCGATCCTAATAATTCTGAGCGTTTTATCTCCAATGAGGCTGAGACTTACTGGAGTGCCACCGTAGAAGAGGTTTCCAACCTCTTGCCTAACAACGAAAAGAGCTTGAAAAGCTCTTCTACGGGCATGGTAGACCTCTACGTCGGCGGCACCGAGCACGCCGTGCTCCACCTGCTCTACGCCCGTTTCTGGCACAAGGTGCTACACGACCTCGGTCACGTCTCCACCATCGAACCATTCCAACGCCTCGTAAACCAAGGTCTGATCCTCGGTGAAGACGGACAAAAGATGTCCAAGTCCCTCGGTAACGTCGTCAACCCCGAT
>JBGCEU010000005.1:0-3635 GCA_045106535.1 Akkermansiaceae bacterium
AACACGCCACTGCTTTCCCGCCTCGCTGATGACTCCCGTGCCCGCGCTACCTACGTGCTGCCTCGCGAGAACGTGGAGCTTAAGGTCGCAGGTGTTTTCCGCCGCCTCTCCGGCCCCGTTCTCGGTGAGCCGGTTCTCACTGCTGTGAATGAAAAGGGCAACAAGTCGCCCGGCGATATTAGCGACGTTTTACCGGGCAGGCTGCCCGACATGTTTGCCGGCGAACAGATCATCGTCTTAGGTCGTTACCACGGAAAAAAACAACTACGCTTCAGCCTCGCTGGAGATGGTATCAGCGGTACTCGCAAATTCTCTTTCAGCCTACCACTGAAAAAAGCCCGCCGTGGAAATGCGCATGTGCCACGACTCTGGGCGACCAGAAAAATTGCGCTACTCACCGAGGCATTACGTGACTTAGGGGCGGAGGAATCTACCAACGTCAACATGTCAGATCCCAAGGTGAAAGAGCTGATCGGTGAAATTGTCCGACTGTCCACCGAGTATGGTGTGCTCACCGAATACACCGCATTTCTTGCCCGCGATGGCATGGTCTTCACTCGTGATATGCATCGCCGTGCAGTGAGCCGTGCCAGTGCTGAATACGAACAAAAAGCTGTGCAGAAACGCTCTGGGCAAGACGCCCTGAACCAGGACTGGAACATTGGCAATTCGAAAGGCGCCGCCCAGGTCAACCGCGGCAACTACTATCTTAACGACAAGCTTGAAAAGGCGAAAGTCGATCAGGTTTGCCAAGTCGCAGACAAGGCATTCTACCGCAAGGGCAACGAGTGGGTAGACGCCGATCTTGCTGGCAAAGGCAAAGATGCTGAACAGGCAACCCCTGTGAAAATAACCAGCCCGGAATTCAAGAACATCGTCGATCACCTCATCAAGGAAAACCGCCAGAGCTGCCTCGCACTCGGTTCTAACATTCGTGTCGTCATCAACGGCAAAAACTACCTCATTACCTCCGGAAAGTAGGACAACTTTGCAAGTTGTCGGCAACCTAAAGAACTAACAACCCAAGCAAAAAAACAAAACCATGAAAACAAAACAAACCATCGCCCAAATAACCAGTGTGGCCATCACTATGGCAGCCCTAACACTCCAGCCAGCCATGGCTGATAAAGCCGAAGCCAAGAAGCCTGAACAAGCCAAGGTCCAGATTGCTATCTTGTTAGATACCAGTAGCAGCATGTCCGGTCTCATTGAGCAGACCAAGACCCAGCTCTGGAAAATCGTCAACACCTTCATCGGTGCCAAGCAGAATGGCCAAGTCCCGTTTGTCGAAGTCGCTCTCTACGAGTATGGCAAGTCCTCACTGAGCAAGGAGGAGCAATGGATTCGCCAAATCCAGCCCCTGACCCGTGATCTGGATGAGATCAGTAAGCAGCTTTTTGCTCTGAGCACCCAAGGTGGGAGCGAATACTGCGGTGCTGTGATTCAGCGAGCCACGGATGACCTCAAGTGGGACAATTCTAACAAAGTCTACAAAGCGATTTTTATCGCTGGTAACGAGGCTTTTACCCAAGGTCCCATCAACGCCAGTGATGCCGTTAAGTCAGCCATTTCCAAAGGCGTCATCGTCAACACCATCCACTGCGGCAGCGAGCAGGCCGGTATTTCCGGAGGATGGAAAAACGGAGCCATGCTCGCTGATGGTAGATTCCTCACCATCGATCATAATCGCGCCGTGGTGCACATCGAGGCACCTCAGGATGCCGACATCGTTAAACTCAACACTGAGCTGAATAAGACTTACATCGCCTACGGTAAGCGCGGCGCATCCAAGATGCGTGACCAGGCAGTTCAAGATACCAACGCCGCCGCCAAAGCCGAGAGCGGTGCCGCCGTGCAACGCGCCGTGACCAAAGGCAGCCAGAATTACTGCAACACCAGCTGGGATCTTGTCGATGCTTGTAAACAGAAGGACTTCGATATCACCAAGGTGAAAAAAGAAGACCTTCCCAAGGAACTGCAGGCCATGACCATGGATCAGCGCAAGGAGTATGTAGCTAAGAAGCAGAAGCATCGCGATGCCATCCAGGCGAAGATCCTCGAGCTGAACAAAAAGCGTATCGCCTATGTCTCTGAGAAGCGTAAGGAAATGGCTGAAAAAGAAGGTAAAACCACGCTCGATGAGGTTGTAGCCCAGACAGTGCGCGCTCAAGCCGAGAAAAAAGGCTACGCGTTTGGCGAGTAATCGATTTTGGTCTGAGATGGCCTGAAATAACCTATCCAGCCCGGGGCTAGCGCTCCGGGCTTTCTGCCGTTTACGTAATATCATTATAACCAGCGACTTGCGTCTTGTGGTATGTCTGGAATAGACACGAAACAGCCAATATGGGTGAATGCCCAGATTGGGCGCACATAAATTTTTATATCTCCCAACAATGGGAAACTCGACTCATATAGGGTGGGGGATAGCTCTGATTTACCTAACATTGCCAAAACTTTTTAAAATCTTTGTAAGGTGTATTTTATGTCCTCGCGGAGTGATTTTTTTTTCAGCCCCAGCAAGGTGGTCGCCTAACACGGAAAATTTGTTAGAACGGCTTGCAAACGCCCGTTTCTCTAGGGAAGTGGACTCGACAAGAAAAAAACGCTGACAGCGTATATTTTATCTAAACCACAACATGTTGTGTTGTGAATAATTTGTGGATACTATATGAGCAAAATGATATTGACCCAAACAATGAAAATAAGGCAATATGTCCAAGCTGCGCAGTTGATTCCCAATGTGATCCGAAACACCCGAGATCCTCCGCCAAGCACCCCTCAATTCTCCATTTTTCACACCCATTTCCAAACCGTTTTCCCTGTTTTCCAAACCCTTTTCATCCCTTACAGACCATGGCAGATACTGTTACCATCACACTCGGAGAACGTACTTTCACCCTCGACCGCGAGAAAGCAGAAGAGGCATACGCCGCCAAAAAGGTGCTCAATGGTCGTAACTCGATGTTTTTCAACATCCTGCCTCTGAAGTATAACTGGGCATACGAGCTCTACCGGGAAATGAAGAACTCCCACTGGGAACCAGCGGAGGTGGATCTGAAGACCGACATCGCCCAGCTGGGTCTGCTTGACGAGCCATGCCAGAAGACATTGAAGACCGCACTCGGTGCCTTTGCCAGATCGCAGGAAATGTTCCAGTCCCACGGCGTCTACACCGTGCGTGACCTCGTCACCGCGCCTGAGCTGAAGCTTGTGTTTGGTCGGTTCGTCCACGAGGAAAACACCCGCAGCGACGTCCTTGTGCACCTGCACGGCTCACTTCAAATCAACCCGATGGAGTGCGCCGAGCTTGCCGCGATCCCCGCCCTCGCTGCCAAGCAGCAGTTCGCCGCCTCCAAGCTCAGCCCGCTCGACCGGAATACTGACACGACCACCACCGAGAACAAACAGGCCGTCGCACGTAACATTTTCCTCATCAACCAGTGCATGGAGGGCACGCAGTGCTTCTCGCTCTGGGCATCGATTTTCTCACTCGCAGCCCAAGGCAAACTCCCCGGCACCGGCAAGGTGTTTAACAAACTCATCAGCGACATCACTTTCCGCCTCAGCCTCTTCGACCAGCTGCTACAGGAAATGGTCAGCGAAAATCCTGACATCTGGACGGATGCCTTTAAGGA
>JBGCEU010000050.1:0-6576 GCA_045106535.1 Akkermansiaceae bacterium
ATTCGCAAATGCAATCATCGTGGAGCCAGATCCACTCATCATGGCGGCATCCACCTCCGGCTGATCTAACAACCAGACTTTCATCTCGGCAAGGAATCGGTGTTTGTAAAAAACGGGCTGCTCAAGGTCATTAACGATCTCACCCCAGGGCATCCGCTGGGCTGAGTAATCAACTCCGTGCAGCGGCTCTGCGCTGAGGCAATTTTTGTAAGCATCTGGCGTGGATACTGCGAAGTCGGGCTTAAGCAACAACAACGGCGTGCCTGACAAGCCCTCAATCTCCACAGGCTTTACCGTCTCCCCCCTACCCCCGATCATGCAGACCTGCTGATAGATGAAAAAAGGAATATCCGAGCCAATTTCCGCCGCCAGCGATGCGAGCTTCCCGAGTGACATCTGGGTGTTTTCCAAATCATTCATCGCAAGCAAGGTCGTAGCAGCATCACTACTGCCACCGCCAAGCCCGGCACCATGAGGAATGTTTTTCATCAGATCAATTTCCCAGCAGCAAGCTTTCCCTGTCTCACGCTCGAACAGCCTAACAGCCTTGGTCACGAGATTTGATTCATCAAGCGGCACCCCTGATTCGTCACAAGTTAGAGCATACTCATCGGCTCGCTCAAAATGCAATTCATCACACAGCCCGAGTGGAGCCATCAAGCTTTCAAGCTCGTGAAACCCGTCATCACGCTTACCGAGCACCCTGAGGGTGAGGTTAAGTTTCGCAGGAGCTTTTCTGGTTTCCTTAGGCATAGAAGCACGGGCTAAACAACCCGCACTGGTGCTGGCACAGAAACCACCGTCATGCCAGCAGATTGTGCCGCCATGATTCCAGCAGGCGCGTCCTCAAACACAAGGCAGCGTTCGGGCGCGATCTCTAACCGATCCGCAACTTCGAGGTAAATATCGGGCGCTGGTTTGCCGCATTTGACATCGTTCGCAGTGACCACTTCGTCAAAAAGATCACTCAAGCCACAGATTTGCAGCGTTTTCTCGGCGACAATCCGTGTGCCGCCGGTAGCAATGGCCATTGGCATCTTACCACGCTTGCTGCGCGCGAATTCGACCACTTCATCAATCACAACAACCTGATCGATATTTTTCAGAAATGCATTCCGCTTGTCCACTGCCACCTCTTCGGGATCAAGGTTCAGACCACACTCTCCATTTAGTTCAGCGACGATGTCCTTGGTAGGACGGCCTCCCAGAGCATAGAAAACATCCTCGGGAAACACATTCGGAGCATCGTGTTTCGCAAGTGCCTCACACCACGCGGTGAAATGTGCAGGCATCGAGTCAACTAGTGTGCCATCGAGATCAAAAATCACGGCATCATAGCCGTCCTGCGGGATTTCAAGTGAGGTATCATGCGACATAACGAGGGCGATATGAAGAATTCGCCGCCGCAGAGCAAATCAATAAATGCGTCAAGCTGGACACATCTCAAGTGACCTTTCTGCATGAAGCAGTTATGTAGAAAAAAATCTAGTCGAGCACGATGTCTTCGTCCTTGTATTTGCCACCAGCCACCCACTTGGTCTCGCCCGTTTCGTTCGTGATGCTTACGTCACCCACAACACTAACACCATCGGCAAAACGCACCGGCCCACGAACCGTCAGCTTGTGAGCATGCAGCAGCGACGGCATACCGAGCCCTTCAAGGCTATCGACAAGTTTATACTCATCACTCAGATCGATCACGGGTGGTTTACCTTCTCGCTCGGCGACGAGCGCGATACGGCCGTCCAGCGTCTGCTCGTAGGCATCGGAGCGCAGCGCAAACAAGTCAGACGTTGTTTTTACAGGTGCAAAACGAGAACGTGGCACGCAGACCGCACCTGACCCAGGGAACGATTCAATCGCAGCACCCATCGCAATTTCCAACTGAAACACCTTGGTCGATTCCTTATCGCGCGGATCCACTGTCTTGGTATTCTTAATCATCGGCAGAGGCAGGACACCATCCGCTTGATCTAACAATTCTTTTAAAACATCGAGTCGAATCCACAAGCTGTTCGTATTGAAATACTGGTGACGGTCAATGTTCTGAAACTGGTCAAGATCTTCATCAGCACACTGCGCGACTTCACGCAATAGCATTTGCCCATCGGCATTCCTAACAGCGAGGTGACCGCCTTTTTTATCGGTCTCAGTCCTGCGTGTCGCTTCCATGAGAAACGGCAAGTCGCTTTCGGCGAAATAGCGTAACAAACCAGCATCAAGGATGGCTCCGAGATTATCCGAGTTTGATACAAAAGCATACTTCACACCACCGGCGAGTAGGGCATCGAGCCAGCCACTTCCTGCGAGAGCAGCGTAGAGGTCGCCATGCCCGGGAGGACACCACTCGTGTGACGGATTTTTTTCCCACTCCACTGGCTGCAGTGTCTCTGCATCAATCTTAGGCACCTGATTCTGCATCAGCTCGATGTTCTCCGCTCCAGAAAGCCCTTCTGACTCATAAGCCTCCATGTGCTCTAACGTATCTTCCGATGTGCTAAAGCTATCCATGAGAAGAAAACGCACCTTGGCTCCAGTCTCCTCACGCAGGTGGAGAATCTGGCTGGCAATGATATCCAGAAATGTCGTGCTGCCTTTCACAGGCAGCAGGCTTTTAGCCTTTTGAAGTCCCATGCTCGTGCCCAAGCCACCGTTGAGCTTGATCACCACGGTCTTGGCAAGCAGCTCAGGAGAAAACTCTTCATCACTCCCGGAAACATCCGCCAGCTCGGGCACACTCTCGCACGGGCTGATGCTGTCCTCGGAAATCATCCCGCTCTCATCGCGAAGCAGTGCCTGGTAATTCTGCTCAAACGCTCGGATAGCAGCCTCACTAACAGCTGCCGATTCCATTTTTTCTCGAAAAAGGGTAAAGTCACTCATGGTATTTTTCGCGGGTTCCCCGCAACCGCGCCATAGCGCAGCCAGACACTTCGTTCAACCTCAATCCAAGTCCTTCACTGACATGAGTAATGCGACGATTTTCTCCAAGCCCTCCTGATCAACTGCATCAAATGCCGCTAGTTCTGTGGAATCAACATCGAGCACCGCCATCACCTCGCCCTTGGCATCTTTCACCGGAACCACGATCTCACTCTGCGAACGCGAATCGCATGCAATATGCCCGGGAAAATCATGCACGTTATCCACAATCATCGTCTTCCCAGATGATGCCGCCGCTCCGCAAACACCTCGATCCAGCGCGATCCGTAGACACCCCGGCGTGCCCTGATACGGACCGATCACTAACCCGCCATCAAGCAGTCTGTAGAATCCCGTCCAGAAAAAATACGGGAACTCGCCAGCCAAAACCGAGGAGATTGTCGCCATCGCCGCAATCGAATCGTTCTCGCCTGCCAGCATCGCTGATGCTTTTTGCCAAACTAATTCGTATCGCTCTACTTTTTCCTTTGCCGTCACGGAACGAGATTTGATGAATCACCAGCCCATCACCAGCCCAAAGACACAGATTTTCGCGTATTTCTGAATTTCACCATTTTCAAACGCGCCGTCTCCACTAGATTACCTGCGTGAGCTACCAGGTTTTTGCCAGAAAATACCGTCCGAGAACATTTGATGATGTCCTCGGTCAGGATCACGTTATTTCCACACTACGCAATGCGATTGAACGCGATCGCCTCGCGCATGCATGGCTATTCGTGGGTCCGCGAGGCACAGGAAAGACAACCACCGCACGGATTCTTGCCAAGGCACTGAACTGCCCTGGAGGCCCGAGTGCTACTTTTGACCCCGACGATCCGATCTGTGTGGAAATCGGCGAGGGCACTTCGTTGGATGTCATCGAGATTGATGGAGCGTCTAACAACTCCGTAGATAACGTGCGCGACATCCGCGAGAACGTCCAGTTCACACCGAGCCAAGGGAAGTTCAAAATTTACTACATCGATGAGGTTCACATGCTGTCCAATGCGGCATTTAATGCCCTTCTGAAAACACTCGAGGAGCCACCCGAACACGTGAAGTTTATCTTCGCCACTACCGAGCCTAACAAAATCCTCCCTACGATCATTTCGCGTTGTCAGCGCTTCGACCTGCGCCCGATTCCTACCAGCACCATCGCCAAGCATCTTCAGTTCATTGCTACGGAGGAAGGTGTCAAACTCGACGACCCAGCAGCCTGGGCCATCGCCAAAGGTGCGGACGGAGGCATGCGTGACGCACAGTCGATGCTCGATCAGCTCGTTGCCTTCTGCGGCGATGAAATCACCGAGCAAAATGTGCTGGAAATCTTCGGCTTCACTTCACGGGAAACCGTTGCCCAGCTCGCCACGCATCTCATTGGAAAAAATAGCCCGGCTGCACTTGGCCTCATTCACCAGCAGGCGGACAGCGGCAAGGAGCTTTCCCAGCTCTTGGCGGAACTGATCGGATGCCTGCGTGCGCTGCTTGTCACCCGCCTTGATCCCTCAGCCAGTAACGAAGGATTTCCCGAGGAACTCTGGGACCCACTGGTCGAGCTTGCGAAAAACGTCCAGACCGACCGCATCCTCGCGCTGATCGATACGCTTGCGGAATCCGAAGGCAAAATGAAGTGGGCAGCAAATAAACGTCTGCACATGGAGATCGGCACCATCAAAGCGATCCAATCCCTCAACGATGCCCGCATTAGCGATGTCATCAAAGCTCTCGCCGGAGCTGGCCCCGTGGAAACGGAATCGGTGCCTAAACCACCCGCTGCGGAAACACCACCCGCTCAGCCAGCTGTCACAGAACCAAAATCTCCGGGGCAACAAGCCCCAAAACCTGAACCCGAGCCTGAACCAACTCCTGAAGCGGCACCCCCTGCCCCAGCCGCTGAGACTCCTCCAGCCCCTCCCGAGCAACCCGCTGAAAAAAGAGGCCTCGACGCACTGATCAACGACGCTCCAGACGAGGCTCCCGCCCCAGAGCCAGCCCCGATGCTTAACCCTACTCCCGAGGCTAAGGAGCCCGAACCAGAGACAGAACAAGCCGGCGGCGACGATTCCTTTTACGAAGACCCACTCATTCAAAAGGCTCTCGAAGTCTTCGAAGGAACACTCAAAAAATAAAACTCCGCGCATCACGCAACTCAACACTTAAAATTCAACATTCAACACTACTAAAATGGACATCCAAAAACTCATGAAGCAAGCCCAGGAAATGCAAGCCGGGATGCAAAAGACACAAGAAGAACTCGCCGCCAAAACCGTAGAGGCAACCGCAGGCGGCGGCAAAGTCACCGTCGTAGCCAATGGAGCTGGTGACGTCATTTCAATCAATATAGACGCTTCAGTAGTCGACCCCGAGGACACCGAATTCCTCCAAAGCCTCGTGCTTTCTGGCGTGCAAGATGCCATCGCCAAGGGCAAGGAAATGGCAGCCTCGGAAATGTCCAAGCTAACAGGCGGCATGGGTCTTCCGGGAATGTAGGGCCGAGCCTTACGCCCCGACACTTGACCCTGTCTCCCGACTCCCGAATAAATGCGCCGCTGGCTTCCACGACTGCTGATTGTCGCATCGCTAGCACTGCATGCATTCACCGCCGCCTGCTACATCAGGCAGCCGGATATGATGGCGGCTTACACCGTCTATCCGATCTGGATGTGGGGGCTGTTAGGGCTTTTTCTTTCGGCACTGGCATTTGTCTTCTGGCGGGCACCACTTTCGATGCTTTTAGTCATCCTCTGGTCGCTGACCATCCTCATTGCCTCGGATGAGGCGCACGTACTGGCTCACATAGGATATGAAAAACCAGAGCCCGGACCATCTAAACCCTACAACAATCAGGACACCCTGCGTATCTGCACACTGAACTGGGGCACTCATAATCAGACCGAGAAAGGCGTGCTGGCACAGGCGGAAATCGTCGCATCGTATCACCCGGATATTGTTTTCCTTCAGGAAATCCACCCATGGCAGGCACGACTCATCGCTGACAAGCTCTACGATGGCGGGGGCGACTACAGAACCGGCACAGACACCGCCGTAATCACGCGCTGGAAAGTCCATGTTGCCACACATAACCCAATGCGCCACAGCCAGCAAATCTCACTCAAACTGCCTAACAGAAGAATCATCGACTGCGTGAACTTCCACCTCCGCTCCGCCCGAACTGACATGCGCCTCTGGACAAAGAGCTGTTGGCAAAACCATTCCACGAACCGCAAGCTACAGCGCAGAGAGGTCACATTCAGTTTAGATATTTTAAGAAAAAGCACCCCATTCCCGACGAACCCAGTCATCTGTGCTGGCGACTTCAACGCACCAGCATCCGATCCACTACACGATCTTCTACGCGTGCATTTTAATGACTCGTTCTCAGAAGCTGGCACAGGCTGGGCAAACACCTGGCATCGCCGCATCCCGCTGCACCGCATCGATTATATCTACACCTCACCCCTCCTCAAGGCAGTCCGCTCCCACACCGTCAAAGTCCCCGCATCCGATCACCGTATGTTAGTTTCCGATTTCCTCCTCATGCCGTGATTACGAATCACCGAATTACATAATCACCGAATCACCGTGTTCAAGCTCCACCATAACTGCCCAGATACCGATGCCCGCACTGGCACGCTAACCACCGCTCACGGCGAC
>JBGCEU010000051.1:0-8635 GCA_045106535.1 Akkermansiaceae bacterium
TCGTGCTTAGATCAGCTTCAAGCCAAGCATCTACACTCTCACGGATCTCAAACAGTTCCTTGTCGAGAAAGCGCTCTAGATAGCGAGAGCTTCGACTCATCTGATACTGGCTTACTGCAAGTCGATACATCACGATTACAGCGATGATCTGAGCAACTGAGACGGCTATTTGAACAATTTCGATTGTGGGCATAATTTTTTCTCAGCAGAACTAGTAGTTAGTAATACCACGGAAATCTAACCAACTGCTTTATAGCCGTCCAGAAGAAAAATCTACCTAGGTAGATTTTTCTTCTGGAAAATAACCCGTTTTTTGATATGAGGATTCCATGGCTGAAAAGGGTGAGTTGGAGAAGAAATTGAGGACGAAAATGCGCCGCCGTGGATTGGCGCGCAGGACGGAGAGTTCGTACGTGACCTGGTATAAACATTACGTGAAGTTTCATGAGATGAAGCATCCTGTCGAGTTGGGTCAAAAGGGAGTAGAGGATTTTATGAATTATCTGGCTTCGGTGAAAAAGGTTGCCTCGTCGACGCAAAATCAAGCTTTTAGCGCACTCCTGTTTCTCTATCGCGATGTGCTGGGAGTTGAACTGGTGAATTTGGACGCCAAGCGGGCTAAGACAAAGAGGACCCTGCCCGTGGTGTTGAGCCAGGAGGAGGTGGGTCGATTTTTTGAGCAGGTTCGTGAGGGAGTGCCCTCAGTGTTTTTACGTCTATTGTATGGCTGCGGCCTGCGAGTGAGCGAGGGTTTGAGATTACGAATTAAAGATGTGGATTTTTCCAATCGGCTGGTGTGGTTGAGGGATGCGAAGGGTGGGAAAGATCGCACAGTTGCTCTGCCGCGCAGTTTGGAGGTTCAGCTGAAAAGCCAAGTTCAGCAGGCACGGTTGCTATTTGAGCAGGATGAGCGTGCGGGCGGTGCGAGAGTGAGTGTGGCTGCCACATATGACAGGAAGCATGGCGGCAAGCCGAGCCGTAGCTGGGAATGGTATTGGCTGTTTCCGGCGGCAGGTCTGGCAACCGATCCTGCGGATGGAGAAACCAAGCGATACCACATTATGGAGGGGGCGGCAAGCAAATGGATCAGCAACGCAGCAAAGAAAGCACAGATTCCGAAGAGGATTACAGCACACGTTTTCCGCCACAGCTATGCCACGCACCTGCTGCAAAAGGGGGTGGACTTGAGGACGATTCAGGAAGCTCTTGGGCACTCGAGCGTGAAGACGACGGAGATCTACACCCATGTAGTTCATGCGATGGCAGGGCGCGCCAGTAGCCCGCTGGATGATTTGTAAGGGGGGTGATGACCTCACGCATCCGCGATGTCTTCTGCCGGATACGTCCAAATTTCACTGAGCGTAGGATGATAGTGGGGGACTTTGGCGAGCTGCTCGGCGGTGGCGTTGAACGCCATAGCGACGACGATTTCGTGGATCAGCTCGGTGGCTTCGGGGCCGATGACGGAGCCGCCTAGGATTTCTTTGGAGTCGGCATCGGCGATGAGTTTGACGAAGCCGTGCTCGGTGCCGTGGACCATGGACTTGCCGTGGTCATTGAACGGGTAAGTTTCTACCAAGACCTTGCGATCCTCTTTTTCTGCCTCGAGTTCGGATATGCCGACGCTTGCGACCTGAGGTTCGGTGAAGATTCCGTAGAGTTTTAGTCGGTAGCTGATTTGCTCCAGATGCTCTTGGCCGTTGAGGAGTCGGTGTGCATTACGCGCTGCGATTTCACCTTGCTCGATGGCGACGTGAACGATCTCGTGTGGGCTGGCGACGTCACCAGCGCCAAAGATGTTAGGCTGGGAACTCTGCATGGCGTGGTTTACGGAAATCTTGCCACGGTCTAAGTCAATGCCAGCGTTCTCGGTGGCGAGTTTTCCTGAGTTGGGCCTGCGTCCGAGGGCGCAGAGGATTTCGGCTGCCTCGACGCTGCGTTGCTCACCATTCTGGGTGAAGTGGACACGCTTTAGTCCATCGGGTGTAGTATCGATTTTTTCTAACTGCGTGCCGCAAAAAACATCAAGATCGCGTGCTTTGAATGCTTCCTGCAAGGTGTCGGCAAGATCGTGATCCATGCCCGTGAGTAAATGCTCGCTGCGCTGGATCACGGTGACTTTTTTCCCAATACCATCGTAGTAGTGCGCCATTTCCAGCGCGATAGCTCCACCGCCTAACACAATGATGGACTCGGGCACGTCCTTGCTATCGAGCACATCATCGCTGGTGAGGTAGCCTGTTTCTTCAAGACCTTCGATGTCCGGAACAAAAATATTCGAGCCTGTGGCAATGATGGTGGACTTTGCCGTCAGGGTGACCGTTTCCCCGGTTTCGCGAAGGGTTACTTCAAGCGTTTCTGCGTCGATAAATTTTCCATATCCCCGGATGAGATCAAAACGCCCGTCGTGAAGCTGTTCAGTGCGGTAGTCGCGGAACTCGCCAATGAGCCCGCGTTTACGTTCGATCACACGATCGGGTGAGACGTCACCTTTTTCCACGTCGATACCGAATTTCCCTGCCTCGCGAATGGCAAGTGCGCGGTTGGCGGTCTCGATCAGAGTCTTACTGGGCATGCAGCCACGGAGAATACACAGTCCGCTTAGCTCCTCCGCGCCATCAATGACCACGGTTTTCAGGCCAAGTTCGTGGGCGGTGCGAGCGGCGGCGTATCCTGCGCTGCCACCTCCGAGGATGGCGATATCGTAAGTAGAATGGGTGGGTGAATCTGACATGTTGTGATTATGGCTTATTAGGATGAGTAATCTAGGGGTTTTTTATTCAGTTCTTGTGAAAGAATCTTGGCTGGTGTCGTATTATGTTCATGAGCGAAACCAATCAACACAGAAGGACGATTCTCAAGGCAAGTGGAGCACTAGCGGCGACAACGATTTTACCCACGGCGTCGGCATTAGCCCAAGGAAACGCGGGGGCTTTCGAGCTCAAAGTCGCACTGATAGGCTGTGGTGGTCGTGGTGGTGGAGCAGCCAACCAGAGCCTTGAGGTAGAAGGCACGCGTCTTGTCGCGATGGCAGATGCATTCCAGGATCGTCTGGAGAGCGTCTACAGCCAGCTTAAGGGAAAGTATAAAGATCGTGTCGATGTGCCGGAGAGCCGGAAATTTATAGGTTTTGATGGCTACAAGGCGGCCATTGATGCGGCTGATGTGGTGATCCTCACCACACCTCCGGGATTTCGCCCGATCCATTTTGAATATGCCGTTTCCAAAGGGAAGCACGTGTTCATGGAAAAACCTGTGGCCGTGGATGCTGAGGGTATCCGCAAGGTGCTTGCGGCGGCAAAGGAGGCCGATAAGAAGAAGCTCAAGGTCGTGGCTGGACTGCAGCGCCGCTATCAGGAGTCCTATATTTTGACCCACGAGAAAATCCGTGAGGGCGTCATCGGTGATGTCGTTTCCGGGCAATGCTACTGGAATAGTGGCGGAGTGTGGGTGAAGCCGCGTAAGGACGGGCAGTCGGAAATGGATTACCAAATGAGGAACTGGTATTATTTCAACTGGTTATGCGGTGATCAGATTTGTGAGCAGCACGTGCATAATATTGACGCGGCAAACTGGTTCATGGGTAAGTTTCCTGAAAAAGCTTATGGAATGGGTGGCCGGACAACACGTGTTGGGCAAGACTTTGGTGAAATCTATGATCACCATTACGTTGAGTTCACTTATGACAAAGGCGAGATCCTGAACAGCCAGTGCCGTCATTTCAGAGGAACACCCGGACGCGTGACCGAGATGGTCATCGGCACCAAGGGAACGGCCTCAGCTGGACTGATCAAGGACATGGATGGAAAAATCATCTGGCGTCACCGCAATCGCAAAGCGCCGAATCCATACCAGGTGGAGCACGATGAACTCTACCGTCACATCCGCGAGGACAAGCCGATCAATAACGCCTACTACGCAGCGCATAGCACGATGTGCGCGATTGCTGGAAGAATGGCGACCTACACTGGTCAAATTGTGGGGATAGAAGAAGCTCGCGAAAAGGGGCCATCAATCATGCCTTCCAAGTATGCATGGGATGCTGATCCTGGGCCAAAAGCTGGGACAGACGGCTTGTATCCCTGCGCTATTCCCGGCAAGAGCAAGCCGTTCTAGTTCTACGCACTTACTTTTTTGCTAAGATGCCGCGCCATTCGTTGGCGCGTGTATCTAAGATTCAGAATGCATGGCAGATTAGCCAAGGCAGCGTAGAAAAGGATCACCAGATTAGCTGGGTAAGGATTCCAGATGATGAACGCGCTGATGGCTAGCCACTGCAGCCAGTGAGCGAATTCGCCGCGTCGTGTTTCTAACATGAACTCGCGTAAGTAGTCGGGCTCGGTGGATGCCAGGCTACCCTTTGGGAAACCTTTCATCCAAGGCGCGGCATCTGGCAGAAGGTGCTTCCAGCGGCGGATAAAGAAGATCTTTTCGTAAACCGGATGAGGTTTTGGCGCATGAGGTGTATCAGGTTTGGCAAACCATGATGCAGGCATGTTTGTGCAGCACCATGATACCAGCATGTGCGCGGCGGGAATGCCAAGTACGTTGGCAACAATGATCCATGTGTTAGATAGCTCGATCCACATATCAGCTGGGCTCGTGTGTTAGGAGTGATATGGAGCGCGAGTTTGCAACCCGCATCAATCCAAGAATCTCATCCTGCTGCGGGTTGCAAACCCGCGCTCCATGGCAGTGGATCATACTTCGCGGCCTTTCCATTGGGTTTGCTTGCCCCGTTTTTGATTCCACAACGAGCTGAAAAACAGCACCTGATAAAATATGAGGCTAATGGGAAATAGTAGGGCGTTCATTATGGAAAACGATCCTGCCCAGCGAAATGCCCACAGGCACTGAATGACCCCCAGAGCATAGGCAGCACCAGCCAGCCAGAAATAGGCTGTCGAGGTGTAGGCTGTGGCTAACAAGCCTAGCGAAACAATCGTCATCATTAAGCCGCTAATCCAGACCGATGACCAGAGCAGCGCACGTGGTGCGGCATTTGCGGCACCGCCGGAGAAGCCTTTTTGCCAGCTCGCCCAGAGTTCACAAAAGCCGCTGGGGAACATTCGCATGCTCACAGTTTGTTTCCCCATATAACTTCGGCACTGGATTCCCAGGCTCTTTAATTTTGCTGAGAGGTGGAAGTTTTCCAGAACCTGATTCTTGACTGCGGCATGACCGCCCGACTGTGTGTAATGCTCACGCGAGATCAGCATGCATTGGCCGAATAGTGCCGGGTCATCATGGCCTTTCGTGCCAAAAGCATTGGAGCCAGCGAGCATCATGACGTTAAAAAATGCGGAGAGTTCCTCGTAGGGTTTTTCGATACTGTGGTAGGGGCAGACGGAATAAACTTTGTCGGAATCGTGGCTCTGGGCGTGGAATGATTTGACGGCGTCCTTGGTGAGAGTCGTATCGGCATCGAGAAAAAGAAACCAATCTCCCTTCGCTGCTTCTGCTCCTTGGTGGCACGCCCAGGGTTTGCCGTTCCAGCCTTCAGGCAATTCGTTTGAATCAATAACTGTCGCGCCTAATTCTCGAGCGATCTCTGCTGTGTTGTCGGTCGATCCGTCATTGACGACGATCGTTTCTAACGGAGCGAGGCTCTGCGAATTGATAGTTCTCAGAAGTTTGCCGATATTGTGCTCCTCATCTCGTGCTGGGATGATGATGGAGATGCCACAATTCTGATTTGTATTGTCATTGAGTGTTCCTAGCAAACGAGGTCTGCCTAACACCAAGATGATCGCCGGAGCACAGATGAGCGCCAGGCAGGGGAAGATAAGTAAAGCCGTTTCCATGGTGGTGCATCAAGAGATAGGATGTCGCTTGATGATACGGTCAGCGCATTTCTGGCCAGAGAGAATCACCATGGGCATACCTCCACCAGGGTTGGTGCTGCCGCCTGTGAAGTAGAGGTTTTTATACTTCGTGCTGACCTTGGGTGCCTTGAATCCGTAGTTCTTTTTCCAATCAGTCACTACGCCATAAATAGAGCCTTGGTTCGATCGATACATGCGCTCGATGTCCACCGGTGTTAGTAAGTCTTCGGTAATGATGGCGTCGCGTAATCCTGTTAGTCCGCAACGCTCCATCTTATCGATGCAGCGATCCTTCAGCGCGACATAATCATCGTGCGTTATTCCTGAGCCATCTTCGAGCGGTGGAATGTGTGGCAGGATTTTGATATTATCGCATCCTTCGGGCGCTTTGCTGGGATCGGTTCGCGTGGGTGCCACGACGTAAAGTGTGGGGTCATCCGGTAGTTGCTTTTTATGAAAGACGGTTTGGAAATGCTTGTGCTGATTCTCTGAGTAGAAAAAGTTATGGTGCGCGAGCTGGGGGAATGGCTTGTCTGTGCCGATGTGTAGAACGATGCCGGAGCATGCGGGTGCGAATTTCTCCAGTTTCTTAGTGAATGATTCCGGCTCACCTAACAGTTTTTTGTAAGCAGGGATGACCTCCATGTTGCTGACAACGATATCCGCTGGATGGACTTTGCCGTTAGAGAGTTGAATGCCAGTGACTTGCTTGCCGGATTTCTGGATCTCCTGCACATCCGCATTAAGGTGAATAGGGATGCCCATTTCTTCCATGAGTTTACCCAAGCCTTCCGCGAGATTATACATTCCGCCACGCACATACCAGAGGCCGTAATCGAACTGAATAATCGGCATCAGGTTCATGTAGCCGGGTGAGTCGAGCGCGGAAGACCCGACGTATTTGATGAAGTATTCAAAGATCATCCGCATCTGAGGATCGCTCAGTTGCTCTTGAATCGACTGCGACATCGTATTCTTGTAGTCGATTTTTCCACTAAGGAGGTTGAACTTGTAGTGCTTGATAAACTCCCACAGATTATCGAGTCCTTTATCGAAGTAGCCACTATCGACGATCTCGTACTGCGCCCGTGCATAATCGAGAAATGCCTGGAGTTCGTTCCAATGAATTTTTGCATCGCCGGGCAGTTTTTCCAACTCCTTGCGCATCAGCTCGTCCTCTTGATAAAGATCAATCGTTGGCTTTTCTTCGAAGAAATTTCTCCAATGCGGAGTCACGGCATCAAGCTGCACATAGTCCTTCATGTTTTTGCCTGCGCGCTGAAACAGGTCTTCAAAAAACTGAGGCAGGGTGAAAATCGATGGGCCAAGGTCGAAAGTGAAGCCTTCTTGCTTCATGACATTCAGCTTGCCGCCGATACGTTCATTTTTTTCAAATACCTCCACGTCATAGCCCGCGGCCTTGAGGGAAATGGCGGCAGACAGGCCACCGAGGCCGGCGCCGATGACTGAGACTTGCTTGGATGGCATGGTGCTAATCATTCCACTGAATAACCCCTTGTCAACGTTGGGTGCTGGATTAGTTTGACGAACAATATGAGCGGAGATTTGAATCAGCCAGAAAATGGAGTGGCGACACTGATACAGAAGCAAAAGGATTACTTTGCCACTGGTGTCACGCGTGGCTGGGATGAGAAGGAGCAGGCACTGACTCGACTCGAAAAGGTGCTGGTAGATCGGCGCGATGATATTATCGATGCGCTCCAGCAGGATTTAGGTAAACCCGATGTGGAGGCATTTCTGGCGGAATACTATTTCCTGCTTCAAGAGCTTCGCTTGATCCGGAAATCATTGAAAAAATGGCTCAAGACTCGCCGGGTGGGATCGCCATTTTATTTTCAGCCTTGTAGCTCAAAAGTTCGGCGTGATCCGTTTGGGGTTGTGCTCATCATGGCTCCTTGGAACTACCCGATTCAGCTTTCGCTGAGCCCCCTCATCGCCGCTGTAGCAGCTGGGAATACTGTGGTGCTCAAGCCCTCGGAGATGGCGCCAGCCTGCGAGAAGCTGCTGGTGGATATCATTGGAGAGGCATTCGAGCCAGAGCATGTCGCCACCGTGACAGGTGATGCCGATGTCGCAGCGGACTTATTGGAGAAGAAGTTTGATTTCATTTTCTTCACCGGCAGCACGCAAGTCGGTAGAATCATTGCTGAGAAAGCGGCAAAAAACCTGACGCCTAACATTCTGGAGTTAGGTGGAAAGTGTCCGTGTATTGTGGATGCCACCGCTAACATCGAAGTGGCTGCGAAAAGGATCCTCATTGGCAAGTTTTTTAACGGGGGGCAGACATGTTTTGCTCCTGATTTTCTAGCGGTTTCTCCAGAGATCAAAAGCGATCTGTTAGCTGCTATGGAGAAGCTGCTTAAGGATGTGCCATGGAATGAGGAGATGACTCACATTATCAATAGCCGTCACTATGACCGGCTGGAGAAATTAATTCCCGAGGGTGCCAAGGCGTTCGGGGAAGATGATGCGAGTAAACTGAGACTGGCTCCTCGTCTCGTGCCTGATGCTGAGTGGGAGGATGAAATTATGGAAGAGGAAATTTTTGGGCCGATCCTGCCCATCGTCACTTTCAAGAATCATGATGATTTGATGATGCAGCTCAGCCGATATGGTTCACCTCTGGCACTTTATATTTTCAGCGAAGACAAGGAGGCGCATGACCGCCTGATGCGCGATGTCCGCTCCGGTGGTGTCTGTATCAATGATACCATGAAACAAGGCTCTAACCTCAATGTGCCGTTCGGCGGAGTGGGGGACAGTGGTTACGGCAGATACCGTGGCAAAGC
>JBGCEU010000052.1:0-5618 GCA_045106535.1 Akkermansiaceae bacterium
TGCCAACCCAGGCAAGCACCCAGCATTCCCATGAGATAGACATCACCCATACCCATTGCCTCACGGGGTATTACCACGCGGCGGGCCTTACCACGGAGTGACTTCAAATCTTCAATCATCATTGTCTTTCCCTGCACCTCGATTCGGTCACCTCGAATTGTCAGCGATTTGACATCCGCCTTTTTGCCATCGACTAGAAAACCTCCGCCCTCGATAATTAGGTGATCGCTTTCACGGTAAAATAGATCCGACCAAGGATTATCTTCTCCATCCAGAACGAAGCACAATTCCTCATCATCGCTTTTGGGCTCTCTGAGTTCCCAGTCAACTAAACGATCAAAATCCACTTTTTTCTTACCAAATAGCATTTTGCCGAGCAACACGACTAGCCATAGTCCGCCAAACCCTGCGACAAATCCTTTCACTGAGGCAATCAGGCCATCAATCCAGCCATCTGCGCGCAGGTGATACTGCACCAGAACAGCAGCCAGCAGACCAAGAGCCGTGCCGAGCCAGGTGACTTGCAGAGGAATAACCATGAGCTCTGCATCTACAAAAACAACCACTACAAGCAAGGCCATCAGGACCATATAGAAAAGCGCTAGCCCAGGAGATTTAGGAAATGCCATCCACATAAGTAAAAACAGACCGGCCGTGAGCAGCTCGACCGCGAAATAACGGAACGGTATTTTGCATTTACACTCCGCACATTTACCGCGCTGCCACAGCCAAGTAATCAATGGGATATTCCTAAACCAAGGGATATCTTTATTGCAAGTTGGACAAAAGGAACGCTTGGGTTCATTAACCGAGAGGCCGCGAGGAAGACGGTAAATTGCAACGTTTAGAAACGACCCAACACAAGCGCCAAGAACAAAAGCTGAGATGACCAAAATAGGATGCTGCCAGTTTACGGCGTGGAGCGTATCAAGGAATGTCGGCATGACTTAGTTTTAAGCTTCAAACTATAAAATCCAAACACCAAAGTAGGACAAGTTTGGAACTTGTCGGCTAGCCATGGTATACTCAATCCACGCAAAATAGAATTACACATCCTGCCGACAAGTTGAAAACCTATCCTACTGTTCCTGCCATGTCTGACCTGAAAGCCACAGCTTATAAGATATCCCGACGAATCAGTGACGCTGGTCATGTGGCTTACTTGGCTGGTGGCTGCGTGCGCGACTCCCTGCTTGGGAACGAACCCAAGGACTATGACATAGCAACATCCGCAACCCCTGACGAGGTTCTAGCGATGTTTCCAAAATCTGACCCAGTGGGCGCTCACTTTGGTGTAATTCTCGTTCGAGAAAATGGTTTGCCGTTCGAGATCGCTACTTTCCGACACGACGGATCATATGAAGACGGCAGGCATCCTGAATCGGTCACTTTTTCCACACCCGAAGAGGATGCTCAGCGCCGCGATTTCACGGTCAATGGGCTTTTCCAAAATCCAGAAAATGGTCAAATCATCGACTATATCGGTGGGCAGGATGATCTGAAATCCCGTATCATCAGGTCAATCGGGTCTCCAGAAAAACGCTTTCAAGAGGATGCGCTCAGACTCATGCGAGCGGTCAGGTTTTCAACATGCCTGCGGTTTGACATTGAGCCAGCTACTTGGAAAGCTGTTTGCGATCATGCTCGCTTGTTGGAAAAAATCAGTATGGAACGCATTCGGGATGAGTTCTCCCGTATTCTGCAATCTCCCAACCGTGCACGAGGGTTCGACCTGCTCACAGAGAGCGGGCTGATGCGGTGTATCGTACCCGAAGTCTATGATCTGATCGGGTGCGAACAGCCGCCGCAATGGCACCCCGAGGGAGATGTCTACACTCACACGCGTATCATGCTTGATATGCTAGGTGATAACCCATCGCTTGAACTGGTGCTGGGAGTGCTACTCCATGACATTGGAAAACCTTCCACGTATTCGTATGATGAATCCGAGGACAGAATTCGTTTTAATGGCCACGACCGAGTAGGTGCCGAGATGACAGAGAAAATACTACGCCGCTTAAAATATTCTAACAAAACCATCGAGGCCGCCTACTCAATTGTCGCTAATCACATGAACTTCATGAACGTGAAGAAGATGCGCACCGCAAAAGTGAAAAGATTCATGTCACGCCCAACATTTGAAGATGAGATGGAGTTACACCGCGTCGATTGCGCAAGTAGCAACGGATTTACCGAGAACTATGACTTCCTGCGCGAGAAAGAAATAGAATTCGCGGCTGAACCACTTATTCCAGAACCTCTGATCACCGGCAAAGACCTAATCGGAATGGGAATGAAGCCAGGTCCGGAATTCAAAAACATCCTACAGTCGATTCAAACTGAGCAACTCGAAGGCAGAATCCTCGAGCGCAAAGAGGCACTGGATTGGCTTAGGAAGCTGTAGATATGTAGTGCGGGTTTGCAAAGCCTCCGTGACCCAAGCAAATATCCTGATGCGGGTTACAAAACCGCGCTCCATATTTATGGGCGCGGAGTAGTGATCGTCTTGGTGAAGTGATAACCGTGCTTCTTGATCAGCTCACTACGCGGCAATCCAGTATTTTTAGCGAGCGTTAAGCCTCGGTCAGAAAGCACCGTGATACTGACTTCTGCACCAATGATACGGCCATTTGCAATTGCGTCCGCATCTGAGCCCCCGGGCCCTCCCTGAACCTCAATTTTGTTACCCTTCAAACGAAATTCAGAATAGCTATTGCTCCCATTTTGGCGAATTGTGATACGCTCTATTTTAGAAATAGTAGAATTAGCAGGAGTATACTCGACGAGTAAGGTCAATGTGAACTCGTAGATATTCTCCACCAAAAAATTCTCTGCGGTGAGATCATTGCCATCATTGAATACACCAGCCGACTCTGCCTTCAAGTCCTCAACGGCGAGTAGATCAAAAGCTTCGTCAGGATTAACAAGGTGGCGGTAAAGTGAGAAAACAGCGAACTGCTCATCGTCCGAGTTACTAATTTGATCTCGATAGACAAGACGGTAGCCCACTGCTGAAACATCCCCGCCCTTATCATCAGCTGTACCGATTTGGCCATTGTAGCGATCCGTTGCGCCAGTGAAAAAAATCAACTGGCTAGCATTGGTAATTTCTTGGCCACTTGGACCTTCAAGACCGCGGGGCTCTCTACCCGCGTAGAACCACTCGTAGGGATTTCCATCTCTCCGAGAAACCATGCTTTCGAGATCCTTGGAAATGGTTTCGAGAGCTTCTTTAGCCTGTCTGGATGCACGTACTTCATTGCGACTATCGCGGTATGTATCCATTGATATCCCAGTGAGATATACTAGAACACCGAGGAGCACGATCGTTATCGACATGGCCACCAGTAGCTCGATGAGTGTAAAACCCTTGAGGCGCTTGCTGTTAGTAAAATTTTTCATAATCAGAGAGTCAGTAACTCGTTATCGGCGAACCCCCAAGTTACGGGTGAATACAGGTTTGCCTGTCGCATCAGGATGACCATCGCCATTCGTGTCTGTGGCATTAAACGGCCCGTTGATGTAGCTGTAGAGGCTACTCTTAAGAACATAAAACTCTGCCTGAAAAGCGATAACCGCTTCAGGGTATTGTGTATGGTTTGCAGCCTCAGAGTGAGCTCCTTTGGGGTCAACAATTTTACCTACGTTAGCATCGCCTGTTAGCTCGAGTGCGCCATTGTTGAAAATAAGCTGCTTCATACGCACATAAAACACACGACCTTCTACAACTGTGGGCACTAGCTCATCCTGAGTCTCCGCATCACCAAGTCGTCTAACTACTGACTGCAGGACATAGTCTTCACCAGGAATTCCGTCTGTGCCCGTGTAGGGATTTAAAGTGCCATCGCCGCGGACGTCATTGGGATCCCCTCGATACTGGTAAATCAGCACGAAATTATCTTTGGTATTGGTGCCGGATCCTTTGATCCACTCGAATGCTTTTTCAAAAGCTGTGGTGTAGTCGCCACCGTTGTCCACGTGTTCGGTAGAACGAAGAATACTTAATTCCGTTTCAAGTGTGGATGCGAGACGGTTTGCTTCCTTGGCTGAAATTGATTTACGAATGCCTTGCACTGCGGGGCCAAATGCCGCCAGAAATGCTGTGATCATAATGGTGATGATCCCCATCGCAATGACGGTCTCGACTAAGGTGAAACCAAAGCGTTTGCCCCTGATTGATTGTGAATGAACTCTCATGATGTATTAAAATGTATGATCTGATAGATTCTCTTATTCGATCTGATCTGGATGACGGAAAATTGACGTCCGGCCACTACGCCAGATTACGAAGCCTCCCATGTTTTTCTCAGCATCGCTTGAAGCAATCGGGTCTTGCTGCCCTGGAGGAAGTGAGGCAACGCGTATGACAAAGCGAGGTACAGAGTTGCCACTGATTTCAGGACTAGTTATTAAGCCCTCTGAGTTGAACTGGTAATAGTAGCAAGAACTGGAAGATCTGCCAGGCAACTCGATGGTGTCTGTCTGAAGGGGCGGTGCATTATTTTCGCTCAAGTCTTTGATAAAATAGACATTGTCTGGAAGTGTCACACCGCGCGAGTCGAGTTTCCAGTTACCGTTTGGATTACCATCTGCATCAAGTTCTTCATAGGCCACGATCATGTATTTCAAATATCGCTCTTTGTGAAAATCATCGTTAGGGTTGAAATTTGCATGGATGAGGACACGCGCGTTGGTGCCTTTACCAATAGCGATTGCTCTGGCTTCTGCAAAAACCGCCTCGGCAACTGGCAAGCCAGCACTGACGCCACTGCCTTTAGAAAGATTTTTCAAACCAAGCGCTCCTACAGTGAGCAATATGGTAATGATCGTGATAACCACGATCATTTCAACAAGTGTAAATGCGGCAGCAGACCGTCGCATCACTTTAGACCGTAGCTTGGGAAGAAGTGTCTCAGTTTTCATGGCTGAAGTATAGGCTAAGGAGTTTATCGCATGATGGAAGCTCCTTTTTTTATATACTTAGCCGAGTTTTTACCTAACGACAAGCATTCATTGTAATTACAACGTAATTTTTTCATCTCAAAGGATCAAAATAATCAGTCAGCTAGCGCTATATCACTGATTCCAGCTGCTGCGAGACAGTTAATCACATCGATGTAGCGCTGCTGAACGGCCTCGTTATGTACCTTGAGAAGTACTTTCGGTATGTTCTGCTTTCCCAATCCAGCAAGACTTTGCAATCGATTCCTGAGCTCAGGCAATTCACGGCTAGAGGTATCAGTCTCGTAGACTTCTGCGGCATCTCCCGGATTAACAACCACCTCCCCACCCTGCCTCAACTCAATAAGCATGGGCGGGAATGTGACCAAGGAATCATCCTGAGGCCTGGGAATACTGGTGCTCAGATCCTGTTCGCGTGGCTGAATCGTTGTGGTGACCAGAAAATAGATCAGCAGTAAAAAACAAACATCAATGAGTGAGGAAATATCCAGCGTCGGCTCATCCGGTGTGAGAGAATCTTCTTTGGTGGTATGGCGAAATCGTTTCATGGCGTTAACCATGAAACGAACGATCAGATTGTTTTCTTAGGCGATCTAACGACTTACCTTGTCCGCCTCGACATCAACAATCTCCTCAGTATCAACATCGCTTTTTTT
>JBGCEU010000053.1:0-10100 GCA_045106535.1 Akkermansiaceae bacterium
CCCTGCCCTGCGTAAAAATCTGAAAGACGAAGATCTCTGGATGCGAGTCCACGCAGCGCAAACACTCGCGGCCATTGGCAAAGCTGGTATGGTTGCCTTGCCTGAGCTTCTTACCATGGTTGCAAAAGGAGCTACCAAAGAGGATCCGAGAGCCATGGAGCAGCGCTACCTGAGCTTTGCACTTTTCAATAGTCGGGGCGGTATGCTCGGCCGCTCGCTGGAGGGAGTGGATCGTGGATTGCTCTTCAAAGCCGTACGCGCAGGATTAACAAACGAGGACGGACGCGCCCGCGGGAGCTACAGCTCTATTTACAACCAACTCACTTTTGAAGAAATCAAGCCTCTCATCCCAGACATTCACCGAGCCATCGTTGAGCCATCCCCCAGCGGCATCATGTTTGGCGATCAAATCCGCACTGCCGGCCTTGAACTTTACGCCAAGCATCATATCAGTGAGGGCATCGAACTGACTGCCGACTATGCCAAAAACATGAAGCCACACGCCAGCCAAATACGTATCGTCAAGATCATGGAGCTGATGAAAAGCTACGGCGCGCACGGAAAGCGCGTCATCCCGATGCTCGAAGACGCCATCGATTACTTCGAGAACAAGGAAAAAGACTTCCCGAAAAGACTGAGCATGCAAAAAGCCCAGGCTGTGCGTGATACCATCAAAGAGATCAAGGCCTCCAAGGAGCGGCCCAAACTCATCAGCATCAAGTCACTACTCTAACTCAATATGCTAAAGGCTAACAACACGCTCATCATTTCATCGCTTCTGCTTTCCACCCCGATTGCAGCCATTGCTGATGCCTCGGAATCTGAGCTACGCTACGGGCGTGACGTTCGCCCAATCCTCTCTGACAAATGCTTTTTCTGTCACGGCCCAGACCCTGAAACGCGTGAAGAAGGCCTGCGCCTCGACATCCGTGCCGAGGCAATTAAAGGCAAAGCATTCGTCCCCGGTAAACCCGAGGAAAGTGCACTGATCAAACTCATCCACTCCGATGACAAAGACAAGATCATGCCTCCACCCAAGAGCCATAAAAAGCTGACCGAGGAGGAAAAGCAGATCCTTCACGACTGGATCAAGGCAGGCGCCGATTACGAGCCCCACTGGGCATACCAGCCACCGAAAAAAAACGCAGGCGACACCATCGATAGCTTGGTCAACAAGAGTCTGGAAAAGAGGGGTCTGAAAATTTCCGAACCCGCCCCCGCGCACACGCTGTTGCGCCGGCTACACTTCGATATCACCGGACTACCCCCTACTCCAGCTGAGGTCACCGCATTTTCAGAAGCCTACAAAAGCAACCCCCAGCAAGCGGTCAAAGACACCACCGACAAACTACTCGCATCACCCCACTATGGTGAGCGCATGTCGGTGAAGTGGCTCGATGCCGTGCGCTACGCGGACACTGTCGGCTACCATGGCGATCAAAATACAGAGGTATCTCTGTTCCGCGACTACGTTATCAATTCCTTCAACAAGGATCTGCCTTACAACCAGTTCATCATCGAACAAATCGCTGGCGACCTTCTTCCGAACCCAACGATCCAACAGCGCATCGCATCGTCCTATAACCGGCTCGGACAGATGTCTCAGGAAGGCGGGATTCAGGACAAGGAATACATTGCAAAATATCAATCCGAACGCGTCCGCACCACATCCGCCACATTCCTTGGCTCCACCATGGCATGCGCAGAGTGCCACGACCATAAATTCGACCCCATCACAGCGAAAGACTTCTATTCTTTTGCCGCCTACTTCTCAGACATTCTGGAAAAAGGCGCATGGACAGGCGATGGCAAATACCAGGAAGATATTCAAAAATATCTAAAACCTAACATCGTCGCTTCGATCAACTCGCGAGAAAGATACGGCCCATACCTCAAAATCCCAAACGAAGCAGTTCTTGCAAAGTCAAAGCGTATCGATGCCGAGATCAAGCTGCTCACGGCAGAACACCTCAAGACATCAGCTAACGCAGAACAGGACTTCACCGCCTGGCTAACAAGCTTGCGCGAAAAAAGCAAAACCAAAGCCAAACCGAGGCTACCAGGAAACATCGCCAAACTTGTCAACACTCCCAATAGCGAAACCAATCCAGCCAACAAAGACACACTATTTAATCACTACCTCGTCACAAGTCCTGCGAAAACACCCCAGCAAAAAGAAATCAAGACGCTGGTGACTCAGAAGCCCACAGCTAGCGAAGAATACCGTCACATCCTCACCACTGTATCAGCCAAACGCCGCACCGTTCGCCTCCTCCCACGTGGTGACTGGACAGATGAGTCTGGCCCTATCGTTCAGCCAGCACCACCCGAATTCCTCAGCAACGGGAAAAAAGTGGGTAACACCCGACTCCATCTCGCCAAGTGGATCGCGTCGGAAGAAAACCCACTCACCGCGCGCGTTTTTGTCAACCGGGTCTGGGCTCAATTTTTTGGCAGCGGCTTATCTAACAGCACAGGTGATTTTGGATTCCAAGGCGAGTATCCAAGCAACCCAGAGTTACTCGATTGGCTCGCAGTCGAATTCGTGAAAAATAACTGGAGTATCAAACAGCTCATCCGCACCATCGTGCAATCGAAAACTTACCAGCAAACAAGCACCCCCGGTGGTGAATTCATCGCCAAGGATCCTGACAACCGTCTGCTCGCACGCCAGACCCAGCTTCGGCTGCCGGCAGAACTCATCCGCGATAATGCGCTCTCCGTTTCTGGACTACTGGTCAAGGAAATCGGCGGCCCGAGCGTCCGACCCTACCAACCCACAGGCTACTACCGCCACCTCAACTTCCCTCGCCGGACATATCAGGCGAGTAATGGAAAAGACCAATACCGCCGAGGCGTCTACACCCACTGGCAGCGCACCTTCCTGCACCCCATGCTGAAAAACTTCGGGGCACCTAACCGTGAAGAATGCACTACCGAGAGAGCCGATGCTAACACGCCGCTTCAGGCACTTACTTTGCTCAACGACCCTACGTTTACAGAATCTGCACGCGTGCTTGCAGCCAAACTCATCAAGGAGAGCAAGGACAACCTGATCCAACGCACTGTGATGGCATGCTTAAGTCGTGACGCCACAGACGAGGAGCACAAGATACTGGAAAAACTCTATCAGGATGAACTAAAGCGTTTCCAAGCTGACCCTGAAGCCGCCAAGAAATTCCTTTCAGTCGGTCTCGCCCCTACACCCACTGACATCCCAGCCCCAGAGCTTGCCGCAGCAGCATCTGTTACACGTACGATTCTGAACCTGCACGAAACCATCACGCGCTACTAGATGCCATGAATCCTATCACACGCCGCACTTTTCTCAGCCACGGTCTCGCAGGCATCGGCTCAGCTGCTTTGTCACGTCTCGTCGCGGCAGACAGCCCTCTAACGATCCCTCATTACCAGCCGAAGATTAAGCGGGTCATTCACCTCTGCATGGCAGGTGGTCCGTCACACCTGGAAAGCTTCGACTACAAACCCGAACTCGCCAAACTTGACGGCCAAGCAATGCCCGAGTCCTTCACAAAAGGCCAACAGCTTGCCCAGCTTCAAGGCAAGGCACTCAAGTGCATGGGACCACAGTGGAAATTCAGCAAACACGGCGAAAGCCAGATGGAAATCTCGGAGATCTTCCCACACATCGCCAAACACGCGGACGATATCGCGGTGATCCGCTCGATGCACACCGAGCAAATCAACCACGACCCCGCACACACATTCATGAATACCGGCTCGATTATCCCGGGTCGACCGTCCATGGGTTCATGGGTTCTTTATGGATTAGGCAGCGAAAGCCAAAACCTCCCGGGCTACGTTGTCCTAACAAGTGCTGGCGGCGGTCAGGGTCAGCCAATTTCCTCCCGCCAATGGAGTAACGGTTTCCTCCCCGGTCATCTACAAGGCGTTGAATTCCAGTCTGCGGGCGCACCTGTTCACTATGTGCAAAACCCTCCTGGGGTCAGCAACGCCTCACAGAAAGATGTGATCGATACCATCAACCGGATGAATTCGATCACCTCGGCACGCACCGAGCACCCCGACATCGCCACACGTATTGAGCAATACGAACTCGCATTCCGCATGCAAACCGCCGTGCCCGAGCTCATGGACACCAAAGGCGAGTCACAACAAACCCTAGATCTCTACGGCTGCACACCAGGCGACGGCACATTTGCTTCGAACTGCCTGTTAGCCCGCCGACTCGCCGAACGCGGCACCCGATTTATCCAGCTCTACCACCGAGGCTGGGATCACCACGGACAGGTCAAGAAAGGCACAAAAAACACCGCCAAACTCGTCGACCAAGGAACCTCTGCCCTGATCACCGATTTGAAACAGCGCGGCATGCTCGATGAAACTCTGATCATCTGGGGTGGTGAATTCGGCAGAACCCCAATGGCGCAAGGCACAGGCCGCGACCACCACATCAAGGCATTCTCTGTTTTCCTCGCAGGTGGCGGCATCAAAGGCGGCACCGTTCATGGACAAACAGATGATCTCGGCTATGGTATTGCTGAAAATGCCGTCTCAGTTCACGACCTTCATGCTACCATGCTCCACCTCATGGGACTTCAACACGACGCACTTACTTTCAAAGCTCAGGGTCTCGACTTCAAACTCACCGGAGTAGAACCCTGCGGCATCATCAAAGACATCTTAGCCTAACAAATCTCAAAAAAATTCTATGTTACCCCAACACAAAAACCTTTTCTGCTGCCTTGCTCTTGGTCTCGTAACCCAAGTTCATGCACAAGACGCCAAAAGTGAAAACCACAGCGACGCAAGCATCTCTCGCATCGCCTTTGGTGCATGTAACAATCCGAGAAAAGACAACGCGGGCATGTACGAGGCTATCTTGAAAGAGAAACCCGATGTCTTTGTCTTCCTGGGCGACAATATCTACGGCGACACCCATGACATGGAAGTCCTTAAGAAAAAATACGGTGAACTCGGCGCACTGGAAGGCTTCCAGAAACTCAGCAAGCAGAGTAAGGTGATCGCTACTTGGGATGACCATGATTTCGGTGTCAACGATGGTGGCAATACTTACACAAAGCGTGAAGAGTCGGAAACGATCTTCCTCGATTTCTTCAACGAGCCTAAAGACACCGCCCGTCGCAAGCGCCCCGGTGTGCACACATCCTACACTTTTGGAACTAAGGGGAAGATCTGCCAAATCATCGTGTTAGACACTCGCTACTTCCGAGACATGGTTCCTAAAGCAAAGTATAAAAAAGGCGAACGCCCAAATAATATCGTTGGCTGGTATAAACCCGTCACGGACACCACGATGACTTTGTTAGGAGATGCGCAGTGGAAATGGCTCGAACAACAACTCCAAGTCCCCGCCGACTTCCGCATCATCGCCAGCAGCATCCAGATGCTTGCCTTTGAGAAAGGCATGGAGAACTGGGGCAATGTTCCTCATGAGTTTGACAAGCTAATGGCTCTCCTGAAAAAACATAAGGCACACCACACCATCGGCATTTCGGGTGACGTCCACTTTTCCGAAATCTCTCAAAAGACTATCGACGGCTATCCGTTTTACGATTTCACAAGCAGCGGCATGACCCACGCCCACCCCGGCTGGTCTAAGGCGACAAACTCTTTCCGCATCGGCAAAGCATTTGCACAGCTCAATGCGGGAATCGTTGATATCGACTGGGCTAACAGAAGCGCAACGCTGCGCACCATCGACAAGTCAGCCAACACAGTCATTCAGCACAAAATACCATTCTCAGATCTTCAGTTCAAATAAATCTTCACTGCCTGATGATTTCCCGTATCTACATAACTGCTATTTTATCCGTGCTTGCAAACGCAGCCAGCGTTCACGCAGAGGATATCGTATTCAATCGCGATGTCAGGCCGATCCTCTCACAACATTGCTTCGCCTGCCATGGCTTCGATGCGCATGAGCGAAAAGGAAAGCTGCGCTTGGACACCATGGCGGGTGCGTTAAAAGGCGGGGAATCAGGGAAACCCGCCATCGTCCCCGGCAAGCCTGAAGAATCAGACCTCTGGAAACGCATCATCTCCACAGAACCTGATGAGGTCATGCCTCCTAAGGATTTCCACAAGGATCTGAAGCCCAAGCAAAAAGAAATCCTTAAGCAATGGATCAGCGAGGGCGCTGAATACCAAGGGCACTGGGCATTCATCACACCAAAAAAACCGGCACCGCCAGAGTCAGCAAAATTTTCAAACCCGATCGATAAGTTCGTCGCAGCCAGATTGCAGAAAGAAAAACTGCAATTTTCACCACGCGCAAAGCCAGAAGTGTTACTGCGCCGGCTTTCACTCGACCTAACAGGACTACCACCTCAAACCGAGCATCTGAGTGCAGCTCAATACGCAACCTTGGATAAGGATATCGAACGCCTTCTTGCCTCACCCCATTTTGGAGAACGCATGGCTGTCCCTTGGATGGACGCCTCACGCTACGCTGACACCAACGGCTATTCTATCGACGGTGGTCGCCACGCTTGGCTCTGGAGAGACTGGGTGATCAACGCATTTAACACCAACAAACCCTTCAACGAATTCTTGAGTGAACAGCTCGCGGGAGACCTCTACCCGAATGCGACTGAAAGTCAAAAAATCGCCACAGGCTATAACCGGAACAACGCTAACACACACGAAGGCGGCACGATACCCGAGGAAAACATCGTTAACTACATTTCAGACCGCGTAAAAACCTTCGGTGAGTCCATGCTTGGCCTAACAACCTCATGTAGCCAATGCCACGACCACAAATACGATCCCCTCTCCCAGGAGGAATACTTCCAGTTCTACGCCTTCTTTAACTCGGCATCTGATCGTGCAATGGACGGTAATGCTGGTAAGAATTCACACCCTACGATGATGGCGTCGTCTCCTATTTCCACACCAGAGGAGATCGCATCCGTCAAAAAAGAACTCGCCTCCGCCAAGACCGAGCTCAGGACAATCATCCCGGACGAACTCATCATTTGGGAGCAATCCATTCTTAGTGACGAAGCCAAACGGGGCAAGGACTTCAAACTCATCCCACTCAAGCACCTCACCGCCACACTCCCAAATGGCGACCCAAGACGCCTCAAGGTAGACCCAACGAATAAATTTGTCACCGTGAAGCATGGCGACTACTCAGCCTACAACATCTGTGCAGAGATCCCCGAAGGCACGGCCCCTGTCCGCGGATTACGTGTTATTTTCCACCCTGCTAACAAAGGAAAAGTCGGCTTCGGAAAAAATGGCACACTCGTGCTCAATACCGTCTCCCCATCGTTCTCCGCGCACCCATCGAAAAACATTGATCACAACTCGCTCATCCCTCCGAGCCGACTAACAGCATCATCTTACCGCACAGGATATGAGCCATCATTCCTAGCCGACACCCGCCGTATGAATGGCTGGTCTCCCGAAGTCACCACCAGCACTCAGCATGTGACCTTCACATTCCCTGAACCCATTGATGTTTCGGATAAAAACTACCTTACCACAGAGCTTGTCTTTAATTACGGCAGAGGAAACTCCCCCGCCAAATTCGAGATCCAGCTCTTCACAGGCAATGACCCCGACAGCGAACACAGCGAGGAACTACTCTCAATCATCAACACCAACACAGATGGCCGATCAGCGGAACAGATCAGAAAGCTGCACGAATATTTCTATAAAACATCCCCGCAAAAATCTCGCACACGTAATCGCGTCGCCAATCTAGAGGAAAGACTCTCGGTGCTAACAGAAAAGCACTCCACGATGATCATGGACACCGCGAAAAAACCTCGTGAAACTCGCTTTCTTGAGCGCGGCAATTACTCTTCTCCTAAACACATCGTCCACCCCGGAACACCTGCATTCCTTCCACCATTAAATTTAGAAAAAGAAAAGGCAACTCGACTCGATCTCGCACGTTGGCTTGTGCGACCCGATCACCCACTCACATCACGCGTCGCGGTCAACAACATCTGGGCGATCTTCTTTGGGCACGGGCTTGTCACCAGCCGAGCCGACTTTGGCTCCCAGGGCACCTACCCAAGCCACCCCGAGCTGCTTGATTGGCTTGCTGTTCATTTCCAAGAATCAGGATGGGACGTGAAAGCTCTCGTCCGCCTCATCGTAACTTCTCACACCTACCAGCAAAGTTCCAAGTCGTCTGAAAAACTGCAAGAACTAGATCCGCAGAACACACTGCTAGCTCGCGGCCCACGCTTCCGACTCTCCGCCGAGCACATCCGCGACCAAGCACTCGCTCACTCGAATCTGCTCGTACCCCGCATCGGTGGCCCATCTGTCCGAACCTACCACCCTGGTGATCTTTGGCGGCAAGTCTCCCACTACGGCTCATCACCAGCCACTGCCCAGACCTACCACCGCGACCACGGCGAAAAGCTCTACCGCCGATCCATCTACACCTACTGGAAACGAACACTCCCGCCTCCATCTATGGCAGTTTTCGACGCACCTAACAGAGAGATTTGCACCGTAGGACGTGGCAGCACCAACACGCCACTTCAGGCATTTATTCTGCTCAACAGCCCTCAGTTCATCGAGGCATCTCGCGTGCTCGCCACTCATATCCTCAAGCAGGATCACCCCAGCGACCGTGCTCGGCTGATCGCTGCCTTCACTCAAGTCACCGGACGTGTGCCTCTCGATGAAGAAACGTCTCTACTGGAAAACTCCCTGGCCAAGGAACTTGCTAAATACAAAGCAGACCCTGCCGCAGCCGCGCAGCTATTAAGCGTTGGTGACCGCCCACGATCGTCATTACCCATCCCTCAGCACGCGGCATGGACAAACGTCTGCCAGCTTCTTTTTAATCTATCAGAAACCGTTACCCGCCACTGAGCCATCATGTCAGATCAATCAGACATCCCTACACTCTTCAACCGCCGCGCCTTTCTCGGCACGGTGGGTAATTCCTTTGGCGCTGTTGCTTTGAGTTCCTTACTTGGCAAACAATCTGCCACAGCTGGAATAGGCGCTCCATTTCATGCCCCCAAGGCTAAGCGCGTCATCTATCTCTTCCAGTCAGGCGGTCCGTCACACGTTGACCTCTTCGACGGCAAACCATCTCTAACAAAAAACCACGGCACAGAACTTCCCGATGAAGTGCGCGATGGACAGCGCGTAACAGGCATGACGTCAGGTCAGAAAAACTTCCCCGTCTTACGCCCTCTCTTCGGCGGTAAACAATGCGGTGAAGCAGGCATGTGGCTATCTGACCTTCTGCCATACACTCAGAAGATAGCCGACAAGATATGCCTCGTCCGCTCGATGCAGACAGAGGCGATTAATCACGACCCAGCTGTCACGTTAATCAACACCGGCTCCATGCAGCTTGGTCACGCATCACTTGGAGCATGGCTTTCCTACGGTCTTGGCAATGAAAATGAAAACCTGCCCGCCTACATGGTTCTCCTTTCGCAAGGCACGGGAAAAAACCCAGGGCAGCCGATCTTTTCCCGCCTCTGGGGTAGCGGCTACCTGCCCTCCGAGCACCAAGGCGTCCTACTTCGCTCAGGTGCTGACCCCGTGCTTTACTTGGATAACCCAAAAGGTATCGACCGCCGACAGCGGCGTGGTCAGCTCGACACTCTAGCAGCTCTCAATCATTCTTTCCAAAAGCAAAACTACGATCCCGAAACCCTTGCACGCATCTCCGCCTACGAAATGGCATACCGCATGCAGACGTCTGTGCCCGAACTCACCGACCTCAAGGATGAGCCGGACTCTACCTTCGAACTCTACGGCAAGGAATCACGACGCCCCGGCTCCTACGCCGCAAACTGCCTGCTAGCACGCCGGCTCGTTGAGCGCGGTAGTCGTTTCGTCCAGCTCTTCCACCGCGGCTGGGATCAGCACTCTGCACTCGAAGCTCAGCTTCCGAACCAATGCCTCGATACCGATCAGCCGTCAGCGGCTCTGATTCAGGATCTGGAACAGCGCGGACTGTTAGATGAGACCCTCGTCATCTGGGGTGGTGAATTTGGCCGCGGCGTAGCCGGACAAGGCAAGTGGGACAGCCCAGATGCCGGACGTGATCATCATCCCCGTTGCTTCACCATGTGGATGGCCGGCGGCGGCGTCAAACCCGGCATTAC
>JBGCEU010000054.1:0-28484 GCA_045106535.1 Akkermansiaceae bacterium
AGAAAAAGAAAAGACTGACGAATACAAGAAGCTCATTTTCTCCGGCACGCTGCTGCTTTCTGGCTCCTTCTTCATCAGCATGGTGATGAACTACTTTCTCGCCCTCTATTTCCTCAAAGACAACACCCACTCCCAAGAAGCTTTCAACGACGGCGTTGCTAAACTAACAGGTTGGGGCTTCGCGGTGATTGGCATTCCTATGATGGTCATCCTCATGATTACCATGTGGCGGTTTGTCTCCGGCTTGAAAAATCTCACTAGTATGGATAACGATGAGATTCTGCTGCCGAGATAGCAATTACTCATCCTTCTCTTCACGCGGTGGCTCATCCAGAGTCACAATCGATAAGTTGTCGAACTGTGCCGTCATTCTAAATGCCTGAAGACCCACGAATAGCTCGCCGGGATCTGATACGAATGTGAATTCCGCGATTTTGACTCGCTCTTTTTCGGATGCGCCTCGATACCAGGCAAATTCTGTCTTGCTGGCCCGCTCAACCCAGAACGTTTCCGGAGCTGTATACGGCGAATTGTTAAACCACTTAAAGGAACCTTCGCAACCTCGGGAAAAATCAATAGCGAACACTCCACCACTTACCCTCAGACGCACGCTGTAACGTGTGCCTGTTGGGTCATCGGTTAACACCTGAGAAGCAGAGGGTGTGATCGAATTCTGAGCGACCACCTGCGTCAACCAGTCCGTTTTAAAACATTCACCCACCCCCAACGTGGCTTCTTTGTGAACGGCCTGCACAGCATATCCTGCCCTGATTTCGAGCAGGCCATTTTCTTCTGCATCAACAGTCAACGATTCGGGAGCTAACTTTCCTCCCTTGTCGTAATCGATACAGGTGTAGTTAGCCGACGTATCGGTCTCAAAATCATCCTGATACACGTATGTGCCGGTTTTGGGTGCAGTTTTAGGAAGCTGCTTGATAAAATGATCAGGACGCAGAGGAATCTTTTTCCAGCGTCCAGCTGGACCGGCGACCCACGCCTCGTCTCCGACAGCAAGTTGCTTTTTCTTGAGTGCATAACGGTTCAACAGATCCACTTTGCCTTTGAATACATGTACCTCATCGAGAAAATCCGGCTGAGTAAGGATTCCAAACTCAGTTCCCAGATCGGTGAGAATGAGATCGGGGGTTTTGACCTTAAACCCAATGGCCTCCTCGGGAACCTCGAACCAACCGGTTCCACGTGCCAAGTAGAGCAAGTCTTTGCGGTGAAGTGTTAGATCGGCCGGACCCTTGATAATCCCGCGAACTCCGGATACAAACTTGAGTTCCACGGTGCCACGTTGGATTTCCAATCGCATCCCCTCTTCGATGATCATTCCATGCGGCGAGTCTTCCCCACCCATGCCACTCAACACAAATTCCGTTCCCGGGCTGCTCGTGAATACCAGTGTAGGTGGACGTTTCTTTACCATGAAAAAGGTCATCACCAGAAGACCAACAACAAGAACCGCAGCAGCAGCCAACGCGGAGTTTCGCATCATCCGTCGCTGACGCCGTTGGACAACTCGGTCCATGGGAACAACACTGACCAGATCCACACCCACGCTACGGATTTGCAGGGCATTTTGAAGACGTACGTAATCTCTATACAACTCTTGCGATTCAGGATTCTCACGCAGCTCTTGCTGAAGATCATCCAACGCCGACGCATCAAGCCCTCCCTCCAGGAGATCTTGCAAATGGGTTTCTAGTTCATGCCGGTTCATGATTGTGCCTCGCTGATCGCGAGTTTGTCTTTAACACATTTTCGCAGTGCCGCGCGAATTCGGTATAGGCTATTACGCAGGGTTTCGCTTGATCGTCCACTCCTCATTGCAAACTCTTCAAGGGTAGCCTTGGAATAATACCGGTGCTCGATGAGTTCACGTTCAGGCTCGGAAAGTCGACTCATACACAATTCCAGCGCGCGCAGATGCTCCTCGGGCCTTTCTGAAGCACTTTGCAATGGCTCTGCCAACTGATCGGCAAGATCGTCATCAAGCAAGGTCATGCCAAGCCGGTGCATCTTTCGACGATGCACCTTGACCTCCAGACGCGCAATCGCACAGGCCCAAGCACGGAAATTCGTTCCCCGCTCGAACTTCGCCCGCTTCTCCCACAAGACAATATTGGTTTCCTGCAAAACATCCTCAGCCCCGCTTGCACCAGGCATCAAAGACATAATATACGCCCTGAGCTGCGTCTGAAAACGCGTAATCTCGCCGACGAATACGGCTTCTTCTTGTACTGGGCGCTTTTTCACAGTTCTAGCAATCGGTCATTGCTAAATATATACGGATAAAATCCTATTGATGTGAGCAGAATTTTTCATCGCCCGATGAAAAATCGCTTCTTCTGGCAAAAAACACAAGAAAACTGCTCACATTTAACGACCAATTTCCGTATCTTATAGGATATGGAATTCTGTAAGTAGCTATCACAGCACAAACTCATGCACCGTTATCCTCAAAACCAACCTCAATATATCAACAATGAAACAGATAAACAAAACAACTACCGCCTTGGCAGCCATTGCTGCTGCGGCCATGATCACGCCACAGGCTGCTGATGCGGCTCTCGCTGCTCACTGGACATTTGACGAAGGGGCGGGAACTACCGCTGCGGACTCATCGGGCAACGGCTACACCGTCACTGAAAGCATCTCGGGCGGCACTTGGATCACAGGTAAGTCTGGCAGCGCTATCGATGAAGGTCACTACTCAGTGGACGGGCACACAACTGGCGCCGCATCCCAGGCACTCAACTTCGCCGGCGGCAGTGTCACCGTATCGTTATGGATCACAGATCCCACTTCTACTGGCTTTGGCGGGATCGCCGGCTTTGAAAGCCGGGGTTCAGGTTCCGACATCTACGGTTTCAAGCACGGTGGAGACACTCTTAACTGGACTGCAGTTGGCACCTCTCCGCTAACAGCTCCCGACACATTGGCCAACTACTCAGCCGCAACGAGCGATGGCTGGATCCACATCGTTGGAACCTACGACGGCGTGACCGGCGCTAGCACTATGTATGTCAATGGTACGCAGGTCGCTACTGAAACCGAGGCCGCTGGCATCCCAGACAAGACACCACCGAGCATCTTCGTGATCGGTCGGTATTCAAACGATACCACTGAGCAGTTCACCGGTGCCATCGACGATTTACAGGTTTATGATGAAGCACTAAGTGCCACTGACGTCTCATCACTTTTCGCAAATCCCGGTCTCGATCTTGCAAGTATTCCAGAGCCATCAAGTACCGCTCTACTCGGTCTTGGCGGACTCGCACTGATCTTCCGTCGCCGCAAGTAATCCGGCATCTGAATAGAAAAAATCATGCTGCCCAGCTCAGCCCTGATAAAGGGTCATGGGCTGGGCATTTTCATACACAAATCTCGTCATGCTCCGTTCCTTCATCGGCCTTTCCTGCAGCCTTGTCATCGTTACTACTGGTTTCGATGTCAGAGCGGCCACGCCATTCACCATCGCTGTCATTGGTGATCAGCAAGTGCCCGTAAAAGGAACGACTTATTATGCGTCCTTCACAGTTCAAACCGACTGGATAGCGGCCAACGCGCAGACAAACAAGATCCGCTTCGTCACTCAGGTCGGGGACATCGTCGAAAACGGCAACAGCATCATCCAGTGGGACAGAGCTGAGGCCGCGATGGTGACGCTGGACACCGCCACCAATGCCGATGGTGGAACCGGCATCCCATGGAATGTAAACTACGGCAACCACGAACAGGACAGCACCCAAGCGGGTACCGATCCCGCTGGCCCTTGGGCACATAATTACCGTGATTATTTCGGCAGTGGTAGCGGAACCCACCGCTATGCAGGGCAGCCTGAATACGGCGGGGTCAGCAGCAACGATCTCAATACCTGGCACATCATAACTTCATCTGCGGCGGGCGGTGCGAGGCAATACCTGATGCTTAACCTTGAGTATGACGTGCCCGGCCACAAGCCCGGCTCAACACCAGATCCTGCTGACGCCCCCTCATTTGATGCCATCGCATGGGCTCAGGGTGTCATCGATTCCCATCCCAGCATGCCGACCATTATTACCACGCATGTCTACGAGGGGACGGCTCATGGTCCACCAAACAACCCCTACACGGGCGGCCCAGGTCGCAACAGCCAATTGGATATCTGGGACAAGCTGGTGAAGGACAACTCGCAGGTCTTCATGGTCTTTAGCGGTCATACCAGCCAGGACACCCACCAAGTCAAAACCAACACTGCCAACCTGAAAGTCCTGCAGATGGTCACCGACTACAACAAAGTGCTACCCAACGGTGGCGACGGCTTTTTCCGACTCGTGGAACTCGACGAGAACGCAGGCGAGATCCGCGTTAAAACCTACACACCCGGTGTTCCGCAAAATCCGACACCACGATACGATACCAGTGCCAATGGTCAGTTCACGATTGAGCTGGACTGGAGCACGCGCTTCGGACCTCCGCCAAGTGGCCCTATCATGGGCACCCCTTCCAGTTCATTGCCTACCAATCAAGGCGCAACCGCGCAGTGCCAGCTGGGCAACGCCGATGCCACCTCGGTAACACTCGTCTGGGCACTCGCCGACCAAGGCGAGACTGATAGCACAACATGGACTAGCGCTGCAGGGGGCGGCTCGCACGCATTTGGTGCGGCTGTGACTAACGATGTTCTCAGTCATGCCATCGCCGGGCTCAGTGGGGATACACGCTACTATTTTCGATTTTTTGCCACCGATGGAACTGATTCCGACTGGTCAAACGTGGCTAGTTTCATCACCGGACTAGGGGGTCTCTCTGCACCTGCAAACTTCAATGGCACGCCCGGAACAATCGTGGGGGGAACCAAAGTCGACTTGAGCTGGACGGACAGCTACAACAACGAAACCGGCTTCCTAATCCGCCGCTCAACCGACGTGGGCTTTGCGAGTTTCGAGGAGTTTGCTGTAGGCGCAAATGAAACCACTTACTCTGATGAATCCACCACAGCTAACACCACCTATTATTATCGAGTCGCTGCGGTCGGAAGCACAGGTAATGCAGTTTTCACAAGCAACCTAACAGTCGCTACGGGGAATGCCGGTGCTGGGCCGATCGCTGGTCTTATTGCTCACTGGAAGTTTGATGAAATTTCCGGAACAACTGCTGCCGACTCATCGGCCAGCGGCCTGACTGCGACTACCACAGCATCTACGACGTGGATTGCTGGCAAGTCCGGCAATGCCGCTCTTAATCCAAAATTCACCCTCGCGGATTCATCATCTCTTGCATTAGCCGATGGAAATACGGCCTTCACAATCTCCCTTTGGGCAAAACAGACGACGCAAAACAGCTTTGCCGTATTGGCCGGATTCGAAGGCACTGGTAACTCTGGTGACCGATACGCCGTTAAGACTTCTAGTGGCAATATTCAGGCAACAACAGGTGGTGCCATCGCCGCAACCAGTCTTGTTACAGCAGGTCCTGATGGAACTTGGTTACATATTGTTGCCGTTAACGATCCGGCCGCTGGTAGTAGCAAAGTTTACGTCAATGGCACGCTGGACGGCACCGGAAGCGTAGTTAACCTGAGTTCAACCACCTCCCAGTTTACCATGGGCACGTATTGGAATTCCAATAGCTACGACTTGAACGGAGCTCTCGACGATGTCCAAGTCTACAACAAAGCGCTCACACCGGCTGAAGTCAATGTAATCTATAACAACCCCGGCACTCCGCTGATGGCGGCTAACCCGACGTTCAGCCAGTGGATGGCCGGCTACAATGTTGGTGCCGACACAGGATTCAATCAAGATCCCGACGGCGACGGCATCGACAATGGCTTGGAAGCTTGGTTCGGAACCGACCCCGACACATTCACCGCAGGCCTAACAACCCCTGCTGCCGACGGATTGAACATAACTTTCAGCCACCCACTCAACGAGCAAGCACCAAGTGACATCAGTGGAGTTCATCAATGGTCGCCCGATCTAACAAACTGGTATGCAGGCGATGGCGCAGATGGCCCACCGAGTGGCTTAACAGTCGATATCACCACGATTACTGCGGGCAGCACTGCTAATATAACCGCTACTGCCAGTGAAGTATATGGCAGCCTTTTCTTTCGAGTTAAAGTCGATAAGGCTCCATAATCACCGAATTTGTTCGACAAAAAAGCGGCATGCATGATGCACGCCGCTGTGAAAATTTAGAAATGTGTTAGCTCGATTTCTGACTAATCTACGAAGTTATCGATCCGAGACGCGAGCTCGACATCGAGCTCGGTAACACCACCAGCTTCCTCAGTCTTAAGGCGAAGAGTTACGCCACTCTCACGGATATCGATTTCGGGGAAGTGCTGGGCCTCATCAACGATCTCAGCGAGGTCGTTCACAAAATCGATGCCCTCCATGTATTCTTCAAATTCAATGGTACGGGTGATGGCATTGCCTTCTGCTTCCCACTCGGGGCAGCGTTTCAGTGCTTCGTCTATTTCATCGGCAGGAATTAGGTCTTCTGACATGGTGTTAGGTGTAATGGATGTAAGTAGTGTTGATTGCTGTATTGGGATTTATGCACGCCCAATGAGCTTCACCAATTGGCTTGCCTGAGACTGATTGTTTCCGCGCTATTTTGGCAACCTTCTTTTTAGTTTTTTTTTGAGACTATTGACCATTTGCAGATGTCTATTAGTTCGGTTACAATCACTTTATGAAGATACTTTTTTTGCTCCAGATCGGATTTCTTGCTGCGCTCTTATCGAGCTGTAGCAGTACACCTGCATCTCGCATCCAAGACAATCCAGCCATTTACGGCAAGCTCAGCTCCAAACAACAGATGCTCGTTCGCCAAGGGCGTATTGAGCGCGGCATGACTAAACCCGCCGTCTATCTTGCGATGGGGCACCCAGATACTAAATTTGCGGGCGAGCGGAATGGCAAATCCGAGGAGCGCTGGGACTACGATATCCTAATGCCTGTCTACACTCATGGATTCAACCCATACTTTGGTTATGGCTGTGGACGTTTTGGTGGGCACGGTTTCGTTGGTGGCTATTTCCATCCGAGCGTGCATTACGTGCCGCGCCGCGGATCTTCGGTCTTTTTCAAAAGCAATAAGGTCACCGGCTGGAACAAGATTCAGCGCAATTTCTGAGGTTTCCTCGTGGCTCATAAAAAACAAGGCCAGCTGCATAGAGCAACTGGCCTTTGTATTGGGAAATCTTACTGAGCTAGAGCTTATTCAGAATCTGTCTTGGGCTCCTTCTTAGCAGCTTTTTTCGCCGCTTTCTTAGCTACTTTTTTAGCAGCTTTCTTTGCTACTTTTTTGGCAGCTTTCTTCGCTACTTTTTTGGCAGTCTTTTTGGCAGCAGCTTTTTTCACAGTCTTCTTGGCAGGCGTAGAGGACTTCTTGGCAGAAATAGTGGCTTTCACCTGCTCTTTCTTGCGTTTGAGATACTGTTTGCGGCGGCTGCGCTTGATGACTTTGTTGTGTTGTTTACCCATAGGAAATATTTGATGTGCAGGGGAATTAACGTCTGCGCGTGTGGCAAGCAAGCCCTAAATTCAGGGAATAAGGAAACAAATGGCAAGTGTCAGACATCAGCCCGTTTTTTACCTGTAAGGCGGCAGAACGTATCCTCACTGACTTTACGGGCAGCACGAATACTGCTGCCTTCCATTTCTTTGATACGCTCTAGGCAAATGTCATGTTCTGATAACGAGTCAAATTCCATACCCACCAGCGCGCGCCCTACTCGCTCGCCCGAATAACTGTAGTTAAAGTAACAGAGACTAGCGATATCCTTGATACCGGACATGAATTCAAGAAATGCTCCTGCTCGCTCAGGGAATTCAATATTAACAAATAAGGGGTGCTCAAAAATGGCAGGCGCGTAGTTTATAACCCGGTATCCCACGTCCTCCTCCTGTGATACATCGATGGCTTCCACACCGCGCTCTTGAACCACGCTATCTAACATAGCGTAATCCTCTTCTGATCCTATCAGTCCGAGAACGGGGTATTGCACTTCAGAATCAATACGGCCATATTGTAGGTCGATGATACTAATTTCCTCCGGAAATTGGCTAAGGAAATCAACTAATGATCCCTTGCCCTCGGGGATGGGCACACGCAAGAAGCGACGATGCTTAGATCCAATGCCCCCAATCCCTGCCCGCATAGCGATACCACTAAGCTGGGAAAAATCCATGTTAGCACCACATACTACTGTGAGAACCTTTTCACCCTTCGCAATTTCCCCAGCCAGATCATGCTTGATGAAAGCTGCGAGTGACATTGCACCACTGGGCTCAGGAATGACACGTAATGACTCCCACATAGCACGGATTGCGTGGCAGACCTCATCATTAGTGACTGTCACAATACCATCCAAAAGCTCTCTACAGAGCTCAAAAGTCTCAACACCCACTTTACGTACGGCTGTGCCATCACAAAACACGTCAAGGTAGTCGAGTTCCACAGGCATGTCGGAATCTATCGCCGCCTGCATCGATGCCTGTCCTTCTCCTTCGACGCCATAAACCTTGATATTCGGCCAGTATCGCTTGAGCCAGCAGGCTACTGCAGCGGCTAGGCCACCACCACCTACCGCCAAGTAAACTCGGTCAAAAGGCCCCTTTCCACTCATCACTACCTCATCGGCTAACGTGCCCTGCCCCCCCATGGTAACTAGGTCATCGTATGGATGGATGTAAATTGACTTTGATTGCTCGCAATATTGTTTCGCAGCATGACCAGCATCGTCATATGTATCGCCAACCAGTCTTACTTCCACCGCATCGCCACCAAATCTTTTCACCTCACGCTGCTTCACCTCGGGGGTGGATCGCGGCATAAAGATCACTGCTCTACAGCCAAGTGCCGCTGCACCCAGTGCCACTCCCTGAGCGTGATTACCAGCTGAAGCTGCTACCACTCCCCTTGCCCGCTGCACATCGGAAAGTGCCGCCATGGCATTGTAAGCTCCACGCCATTTGAATGCTTTAATTGGCCCAAGGTCTTCACGTTTCACCCAGACATCAGCCTGAGTATTTGGCAAATTCAGTCGCTCCAAGGGCGTCGCTTCACCCACGGCATAGACCCGCTCGCGAGCAGCAAGGATTTCCTCAAATAGCCTCTGTGTCGCCGGAGAATTCATCGTTGTAATAGGATGCAGTTGTTATGGTATATATCAAAAAATATCGTGGGCAAAAAAAATCCGGCCTACGTAGATTCGCAAGCCGGATTGAAATTGTGATGGTCGTTTCGATCTAGCCGCCCTGATAAATCCAGTAGGAAATACCGATAACAATCAGAATCGCAATGAATACAAGCAGGTAGACCATTGTGCCGCTGGAGGCGCGCTCCCCGGTGTTCTGCAGGCGATCGTAACGACCTTTGATCTTACCCTTGCGGAGGAAGCCATCGTAGTTGCGCTGTAGCAAGTGAGTCTCCACCTGACGCATGAAGTCAAGTAGCACACCCACAATAATCAGCAAGCTGGTGCCACCAAAGAATGACGTCACCATAAACGGTAATTCCTTCCCGATAATGCCTCGCGGCATCTGAGAAACGAGCCAAGGAAGAACAAAAATGATCGTCAGGAAGATGGCACCCGCAAACGTCAGGCGCGTCATCGTGAAGTCAAGGAAGTCTGCTGTCGGCTTTCCTGGACGCACACCTGGAATGTAACCACCGCTGCGTTTTAGGTTTTCCGAAATCTCGCTGGGCTGGAACATCGTTGCCACCCAGAAGTAGGAGAAGAAGAAGATCATCACACCCGCCACGATGTAGTAGGTTAGTTCACCACCAGCAAGGGCTGTCTGAATTTTCTGCGACCACTCTTGGGTCGGGAATGCCGACTGAAGAACGAATGCAGGCAGTGAGAGAATAGCGGTCGCAAAAATGATCGGCATCACGTTCGCGTAGTTTACCTTGAGCGGTAGATACTGGGTCTGGCCACCGAGCTGCTTACGCCCCATCACACGCTTGGCATACTGGATGACAATACGTCGTTGAGCCTGCGTAATAGCAATCGTAGCGGCAATAACTAAGAGCAGGAACGCCACAAGGAAGACCAAGAAAGCGGACGCTCCTGGGCCAGCATTGTTACCCGAGACGAGCGTTTGCCATGTAATCACTAGCGAGCCAGGAAGGGCTGAGATGATATTCACACAGATAATTAGCGATATACCATTACCCAATCCACGCTCAGTAATCTGGTCACCAATCCACATCAGGAGCAGCGTGCCTGTGACGATCGTAAGAACGGTCATCGCAATGAACCCCATGTGGTGATCCGGTACGACTTCGCCATACTTGGTGATACCGTTGAGTCCGGGAATATTACCGGGGTTCTTAAGGCTGATTGCGAGGAGATACCCCTGCACCAACGCAATCACGATAGTGACAAAACGGGTGTATTGAGTGATTTTTTGACGACCTCCATCTTCCTTAGCTAGCTTAGATAGCTTAGGAACAACAGCGGTCATGAGCTGCATCATAATCGATGCCGAGATATAAGGCATGATTCCGAGAGCAAACACTCCCATTTTCTGCAATCCGCCACCGGAAAAGAAACCAAGCATCGCGCCGACAGCAGCACCGGCACCTTCGTCACCACCAGCAGCCTGCTTGGCGGTGAGAAAACGGTCAATGACGCTGGCATCAACACCAGGTAGTGTAACGTGAACGCCGAGACGGACGATGACAATCATCGCCAAGGTAAAAAGAATGCGTTCCCGGAGTTCCGGGACCTTCCATGTGCTCGCAAATGCGGAGATCATTAGAGTAGAGTTATCGGTTTAAAGTTGCCAGTGTGCCTGGCGCGCGGGGTTTATACGCATAGAGAGGAAGTGCGCAAGCACTTCCCCTCCAGATAGAGAATTATTTCATTGTTGTGAAATAAGAGGGGGCGAAAAATGTTAATCGGCGATACTTCCGCCGGCTTTCTCGATTTTTTCTTTTGCAGATGCACTGACCTTGCAGCCTTCCACAGTAAGCTTCTTCTCAAGGTTGCCGTTACCAAGAATTTTGATAACGTCGTAGGTTCCCTTGACAAGGCGAGCTGCCTTGAGGCTTTCCAAGTTGACGGTAGCACCGTCCTCGAAACGCTCTTCAAGAGATGCGACGTTTACCACAGCAATCTTGTCTTGGAAACGGGTGTTATTGAAGCCACGCTTGGGAAGACGGCGGTGAAGGGGCATTTGACCACCCTCGAAGCCGGGGCGAACGCCACCGCCGGAGCGGGCTTTCTGACCCTTGTGACCACGACCAGCAGTCTTACCTGTGCCTGAGCTTTCACCACGACCAAGGCGCTTGATGCGGTGCTTGGCACCGGGACGCGGTTTGATGTTTTGAAGATTCATAATGTTTAGAATTTAGTATTTGGAATTTCGAATATTACCTTGTTAGAGGTTTTCCTTCACCTTCTTGCCACGGCTGGCGAGGACTTCCTCACGAGTCCGAAGCTGGGAGAGTGCTTTCATAGTCGCTTTGACTACGTTGGCGTGGTTGTTGGAACCAAGTGACTTGCCAAGAACGTCGGTAATACCGACGGCCTCACAAACGGCACGCACCCCACCACCGGCAATAATTCCGGTTCCGGGGCTAGCTGGCTTCAAGAGAACGACTCCGCCACCATGCTCTGCCTGAATCTCGTGTGGAATTGTTCCATTAACGAGCTTCATACGAACCAGTGAGCGCTTAGCGTCGTCACTACCTTTACGGATACACTCGGAAACTTCTTTAGCCTTGCCAAACCCAACACCTACGCGGCCTTCCTTGTCACCAGAAACCATCAGAGCAGAAAAGCTGAAACGACGTCCACCTTTAGTAGCTGTAGCACAACGGTTGATGAAAACGACTTTTTCAGTCAGTTCCTTACCATCTTCGGTCATTGGCTTAGGAGGAGCTTGGCGCTGACCACGGCCACCGCGACGGCCTCCGCGTCCACCACCTCGATTATCGCGTCCACCAAAGCCTCGCCCTTCTGGCTTAGCATCGGCAGCTGGTGCTGCGTCGGGCTTGGATGCACCAGCATCTGGCGCTGCAGCCGCAGCTGGAGCTGGTGTTTCTGCGGGCTTCTCCTCAGGAGTCTTGTTTTCTGTGTTATCAGACATGATATAAATATTGTGAGGGTTTAGAATTCGAGGCCTGCCTTGCGTGCGGCATCTGCGAGTGCTTTGATTTTCCCGTGGTAAAGGTGACCACCACGGTCGAATACGACCTTGTCGATTTTTGCTTCCTTAGCACGGGTGGCTACCAGCTCACCAACCTTCTCGGCGGTAGACTGGTTAGAGCCAGCATTTTCAATGCCTTTGTCTAGGCTAGATGCGGCACAGAGGGTATTTCCTGCTGTATCGTCGATGACCTGGGCGTAGATGTGCTGATTGCTATAACTCACGGCGAGGCGTGGGCAAGCAGGTGTGCCAGCCACCTTTTTGCGGATGCGGCGGTGAATACGCTGGCGAACTTTCTTTCGGTTGAGAGTGCTCATTTTTCTAAAGTAGTTAGTAATTAGTGGTTAGTAGGCAGTGCTCAAATTACTGGACGCTCTTACCGGCCTTACGGCGGACGCGCTCACCAACATAGCGAACTCCCTTGCCCTTGAACGGCTCAGGTGGATAGTAGCGGCGGACTTCCGCTGCGAACTGACCAACAGCCTGCTTGTCGATGCCTTCCACCTTGATATTAGTGTTCTGATCGACTGTTACAGAAATGCCTTCTGGAATCGGGTGCAGAATGGGGTGGCTTTTGCCGAGGCTCAAGTCGAGATCCTTGCCTTTGACAGCTGCGCGGAAACCGACGCCCTGAATCTCAAGTTGTTTTGTGAAGCCATTGCTGACGCCCTCAATCATGTTACTGATGAGACTACGAGCTGTGCCGTGCAGTGCCTTAAGACGGCGGTGCTCGTTAGCGCGCTTGACTGTTACGGTGCCGCCCTCTTCCTCAAGTGTAATTCCGGTAGGCATAGCCCACTCGAGTTTACCCTTAGGTCCATCGACGGTGACATTACCCGTATCATCAGCCTTTACGCTGACTTTTTCGGGTAGGGTGATTGTTTTTAATCCAATACGTGACATGGTATTATCCTCCTTGGTTTAGATGTTAAAAAATGTGGGTTTACCACACGAAGGCGATGACTTCGCCCCCGAGTTTTTCCCTGCGTGCAGCTGTGCCTGTCTTCAGTCCTTTGGACGTGGAGACGATCGAGATGCCGAGGCCATTGAGGACACGCGGGATTTCTCCCGCACCGACGTAGCGGCGGATTCCAGGCTTGGAAATACGCTTAAGATCTGTGAGAACGGCGGTGCCGCTGTCTGTGTATTTGACCTTCACCTTGAGTTCAGGGAACTTGCCGGAGGAATCTACCTCGTAGTTCCAGATGTAGCCTTCTTCCTGAAGAATCTTGGCGATTGATTCTTTGATTTTGGAATGGGGTGCGGTGAAGCTCTCATTACCTGCGCGTGATGCGTTCTTCAGGCGGGTGAGAAAATCAGAAATGGGATCACTTAATACTGCCATAGTGCTTGTAAATAGTTAGATGGTTGAAATGTATTGATGAATTAGGCAGCGTCTTCAGCCTTCTTGTTTTCACGGAATGGCATGCCAAGAGCCTTGAGCAATGCACGTCCTTCGTCGTCCGTCGTTGCGGATGTTACAAAAATCAGATCAAAACCAAGCTGACGCTTAATCTTGTCGAGTTCGACTTCCGGGAAGATCGACTGATCATTGATACCGAGGGCATAGTTACCATTACCGTCAAAGCTCTTAGGAGTGATTCCGCGGAAGTCACGGATGTTAGGAGCAGTAACGTTGATAAAGCGATCCAGAAATTCCCACATGTGGTCTCCACGGAGTGTGACGCGGGCACCGACAGCTTCACCAGCACGCACCTTAAAGTTCGCAACGGACTTGCGGGCGTAAGAGATACTTGGCTTCTGACCAGTGATACGAGAGATTTCCTCAACGGCGTCTTCGACGGCCTGCTTGCGGTCACCTGCATTACCAACGTGTGTGGTAACAACGATTTTTTCCAGGTGTGGAACCTGGTGTGGGTTTTTATATTCCTGCTCTTTAGTGAGAGCTGGGACTACCTTTTCTTGGTAGAAGGTTTGTAGTGTAGGTTTCATAATTGCGGGTCAGCTTAGGTTTTGATCGCTTAAGCGCGGTTTGTTTGTAGAAGAGCTTTTTAAGCTCTTAGATTGTTTGTTGGGAAAAGAGCTTGAAAAGCTCTTCTACGGTTAGACTTTTTTGACGTTAGAGATAGCGATTGGACCATCTTGCTCGATGATGCCACCATCTGGGTTAGCCTCAGACTTTCGGATTGCTTTCTTGATGACTCGAGCACCTTCGACTACAACCTGATTCTTCTCAGCATTGACGGAGAGAACAGTTCCTTGCTTACCTTTGTGGTTTCCAGCGATGATTTTTACTTCATCACCTTTTTTTACGTGTGTCTTGGACATGGTAGTAATTCGTTTGAAAGTAGTTAGAGAACCTCAGGAGCGAGAGAGACGATCTTCATGTAACGCTTGTCGCGAAGTTCACGAGCAACCGGACCGAAGATACGTGTCCCTCTGGGATTGCCGTCCTTGTCGATAATAACGATGGCGTTGCTATCGAAGCGCAGCACTGAACCGTCGGCACGACGAACTGGGTAGGCTGAGCGTACGACGACAGCCTTAACCACCTCACCTTTTTTGATGCTTGCGGTTGGGATCGCCTCACGAACGTGAGCGGTAATGACATCACCAACACGAGCCACCTTGGTGCGCTTACCAATGACACCAATCATCTTGGCGGCACGCGCGCCGGTGTTGTCGGCGATCTGAACTTTGGATTCCATCTGGATCATAGCAGTAAAGAATTAGGAATTTAAAATTAGGAAAGAGAAATTAGTGAGAAAGAACTTCTTGGAGCTTCCAGCACTTCTTCTTAGAGATAGGCTTGGTCTCAACGATACGGACTTTGTCGCCCAGGGCGGCTTCGCCTTTTTCATCGTGAGCGTAGAATTTCTTCGAACGTTTGATGATTTTCTTGAAGCGTGGGTGAGGCACACGGTTGGTATACTCAACGACGATAGTCTTGTCCATCGATGTAGAGACGACGATTCCGACGCGGGTCTTCCGCAGTCCAGGTGTTTTGGTATTCTGTTCGCTCATTGTAGGAAATGGGATTGCTTGTTAGGCGGTTAGATTGCTTAGCTGTTTTGAATACGACGCTCCGAGAGAATCGTTTGGACGCGTGCTGTCTCACGACGCACGATGCGGCGGCGAGCACTGTTTTCGAGCTGACCAGTCGACTGCTGAAGGCGAAGGTTCAGCGCCTCCTGTTTCAGTTCACGCAGACGGCTAGTGAGCTCCTCAGTGGTAAGCTCGCGGATTTCTGTGATTTTTGTTTGAGGCATGGCTCTGTGAGTATTTAATTAATAATTGGTAATTGCTTTAACCGTGGTTTCCACGGACGACAAAGCGTGTAGGAACGCCGAGCTTGTAGGATGCAAGACGGAGTGCCTCTTTAGCAGCTGTTTCAGACACACCAGCAACTTCGAAAAGCATAGTGCCAGGACGGATCACGGCGACCCATGCTTCGACAGCACCCTTACCTTTACCCATCCGAGTTTCAGGTGGGCGACCAGTGATAGACTTGTGAGGAAAGACGCGAATCCAGACTTTCCCCTTACGCTTCAGGTTACGGTTAATGGCGACACGACAGGCTTCGATCTGGCGGTTAGTCATCCATCCGCGGCCAAGGCACTGTAGGCCGAAGTCACCGAAGCTAACGGTGTTTCCGCGCTGGGCGTTGCCGCCACGGTTTCCGCGCTGAGTCTTGCGGAACTTCACTCTTTTGGGCATTAATGGCATGTTATATCCTCCTTATTTAAATTGTTTGTTGATTCAGTTTGCTGAGTCGATTTTTGACCTAGCGATTGTTATTGCGCTCACGGCGTTGGCCACCGCGTGGACGACCTCCGCCGCCACCTTGTTGTTCTTTTTCTTCCTTCTTGTTGATCCAGCACTTGACGCCGATGATTCCGTAAACGGTAGCAGCTTCTGCAAAACCATAGTCAATAGGAACACGCAATGTCTGAAGTGGCACGGTGCCCTCACGATATGACTCGGCACGGGCGATGTCTGCACCACCAAGGCGACCTCCGCAGCGGACGCGGATACCTTCGGCACCGAACTCCATAGCTGTCTGAATAGCACGCTTCATAGCGCGACGGAAAGCAATACGACGCTCAAGCTGAATCGCGACGTTCTCCGCAACAAGTTGCGCGTCGAGCTCAGGCTTACGAATCTCGAGGATGTCGATCTTAACCTGACTGCCTCCACAGAGTTTGGAAATATCGTTCGTCATACGCTCGATCTCAGCTCCTTTACGGCCGATGACAAGGCCGGGACGTGCGGTCGAGAGAGTGACGCGGACGCTGTTCCAAGCACGCTCAATGATCACCTTGGAAATGCCAGACATGTGTAGGCGTTTCTTGATGTATTTGCGGATCTTAAGATCCTCGTGCAGGTTGTCGGTATATTCACTGCCTGTGGCATACCACTTCGAGCGCCAGTCTTTGTTGACTGCGAGGCGGAACGAGATCGGATTGATTTTCTGGCCCATGGTTATTAAATGTTGAGTTTTGAGTGTTAAAATTTGAGTTACTCGGAGTCCTTGCCTTTTTCTTCGGCTGCTGGTGCTTCTTCAGCCACTTCTTCAGCAGGTGCCTCGGCTTTTACTTCCTCTACTTCTTCAGGAGCTTCATCTTTGGCTGGAGCCTCCTCTTTTTTCTCCTCCTTCTTGGCAGCAGCCTTCTTTTTCTTGGGCTTGGCAACCTGGGTGCGCTTCTTAGGCTTGGATGAACGCTCGCGTGGCTCAGGAATCTCTTCCTCATCGGTAAGGACGATGTAGAGATGACTGGTACGCTTGCGAATAGCACCCGCAGATCCACGTGCACGTGGTTTGAATCGCTTGAAAGTTGGACCATCCCCAACGGTAGCCTCCTTGACAGTCAGCTCGTCAGCAATCAGTTCGTGATTGTTTTCGGCATTGGCAACGGCGCTCTTAAGCGTTTTGCCCACTAACTGCGCCGCCTTACGGGGGGTATAAGCCAGAGCATCAAGAGCATCGGATACGGGCATACCCTGAATAGCACGGGCAACATCGCGAGCCTTCTTGGGCGAGATGCGAGCGTATTTGTATGTAGATTTAACTTCCATCGGTTTGGTTGGTTGAAAAGTTGGTTTAAAAAGTGAATTTAGGAAATAGGTGCTGTTAGCGTCTGACGGTTTTTACGGTGGCGATATCGCCGATGCGGATTTGATCCTCTGGGTTGGTGTGCATAGTGGGTAGTAGTCCACTAAAGTCTTTTTTGGTATCGGCGACAATTGCTTCAGCAACCTTCCGGTTACCCCGCATAATGTCGAAAGTCATTCCGCGGTTCATTGACTGCCCTTCACCTGCATTGACCACCAGCACACCACTTTCGGGGTCGATACTGACGATTTTTGCCTCTTGTAAAGTGCCATGCGTGATCTGCGGGCGCGGCTTTTGCCTTAATCCGACGGCTGCGTCAAGCTCTCTAATAGAAGTTTCCAAATGAACTCGCGCATCCGGGTCTGAAGCAATGGCCGTGCGAAGATATTCGCGTAGGCTCGCGACCATTCCATGAACAGCGGATTCAATCTTTTTGTTCCTTTTATCAAGGACTTCAGCGTTTTTTACCGCCTCAAGAATCGCGTCCTTATCTCCATTAAGTAGATTGTCACCAAGAGCCGCAAATCGCAACTTGAGCTCATTGACGGACTTGGAAAGATCAGCCTCGCGGCGTTTGGATGATGCTAGATCGCGTGCAATTGTCTCATATCGCGACTGGCTTAGCTTGAGCTGAGCCTTTAGTCGGCGGATTTCCCGATCTTTATCACCCGCTCCGGCATCAGCAGCACTCTGAGCCATGCACGATCCAGCTACACCGAGGAGAAGAACTCCGGCGAGGGCTGATGTGATGGTGCGTGGTGACTGCATGATGAAACGGGTTAGGAAAATCAGGAAATGAGAATTACTTTTTACCGATACCTCCGTGAGCCTTGAAGATACGAGTCGGTGAAAATTCGCCGAGCTTGTGGCCAACCATGTTCTCGTTCACGTAGACCGTCACGAATGACTTCCCGTTGTGGACGTGGAATGTGTGACCTACGAAGTCCGGAGTGATTACGGATTTACGGCTCCAGGTTTTGATCGGCTTCTTATCTCCGCTGGCTTCTGCTGTATCGATTTTTGCGAGCAGCTTCTGGTCAACGAATGCGCCTTTTTTGAGTGAGCGTGGCATTTTGAATTAGGAATTTAGAATTTAGAATTAGAAATGATCGTTTACCTACTTTTTCTTGCGGCGGGAAACGATGAACTTGTTAGACGGCTTGTACTTCTTACGAGTCTTTTGTCCTTTGGTATGACCCCAGGGTGACTTGAGGTGCTGACGACCACCACCGGATTTGGACTTACCCTCACCACCACCGTTCGGGTGATCGACGGGGTTCATACACATTCCGCGAACGGTCGGGCGAATACCCTTCCAGCGTGAGCGGCCTGCTTTACCGGAAACCTCGTTCATGTGATCGCGATTACCGACCTGACCAATCGTGCAGCGGCAGTTTTGGTTAAACTTGCGGATTTCTCCAGATGGCATTTTGACAAGTGCGTGTCCACCTTCCTCACGGTTGGAAAGGACAGCTTGCTGACCAGCGGAGCGTGCGATCTTACCACCGGAGCCGGGGCTCATCTCGATGTTGTGGATAGCTGTTCCGAGAGGCACATTCTTGAGTGACATGGAGTTACCTGGCTTGGGTGCAGCAGTTTCGCTGGAGATCACAGTGGCACCGACTTCCAAACCAACTGGGGCGAGGATGTAGCTTTTAACACCGTCTTCATACTGGATGAGCGCGATGCGACAGGTACGGTTAGGATCATACTCGATGCTCTGCACAGTGGCAGGGACATCGACCTTGTTGCGTTTGAAGTCAACGAGGCGATACTTCCGCTTGTGTCCCCCACCCTTGTGGCGGCAGGTGATACGGCCTTGATTGTTACGACCACCACTTTTTTTCAGCGGGCGTGTAAGGCTTTTCTCAGGAGTTGTCTGGGTGATCTCTTCGTAACTTGGCCACTCTTTGTAGCGGTTCGAAGGAGTCACTGGCTTGAATTTTTTTAAAGGCATGGTTCGCTATTGGGTTCGATTTTATCGTTTTTCAGCGGATGGGTTAGTGAATGATATTAGACAAGGTCGAGCGTTTCACCGTCCTTGAGGCGGACGATGGCTTTTTTCCAGCTCGCGGTCTTGCCTTGGTCGGCACGGCGCTCACGCTTCTTCTTTCCAGAAACATTGAGCGTGCGAACGGCTTCGACTTTCTTGCCGAAGAGCTGCTCAACGGCGCGCTTGATCTCTAGCTTGTTCGCATTGCGATTAACTTTGAGCACGTACTCGTTGTTCTTTTCTTGAAGAAGGGTTGCCTTCTCGCTGATGAGAACGTTGTCGATGACTTGATAGATGTCTCTCATGGTGATGAAAAATGGTTAGATGTTTTGACCCTGTATTTGTTATGCCGTCCGGCGGGCGAGAGTTTCGTAGGCGTCCTCGACCACAATGACGGTATCGGCAAGCAGGAGCTGCTCGATGTTCATCTCGGAAGCGGTAATGAGAAGGACGTTAGGGACGTTGCGACCAGCGAGGTAGGTTTTGTCCTCAAATTTCTCAGCTACAACGAGCGTGTTACGTGCCTCGGTGAGCTTTTTGATTTCTGCGACAAATGACTTGGTCTTGCCGTCGGCGATATCAAAAGATGGAACAGCAATGACGTTATCAGCTGCAATGAGGTCGCCGAGAACTTTGCGCAAGGCAAGCTTACGGGTGCTCTTGTTGACGGTCTTCGAGTAGTCGCGTGGACGTGGACCAAAAACGATACCACCACCGCGCCATACTGGGTTCTTCGTTGTGCCAGCACGTGCGCGACCGGTGCCCTTCTGGCGCCAGAGCTTTTTGTTAGAACCCTTGACTTCGCCACGGGTCTTGGTGCTTGCGTTGCCTTGGCGGCGATTCGCGCGGTAGGCAGTGATGAGATCGTGCACAGCCTGGTCACCCTTGTGGCCTTCGACCACCTGGATGTTTGCTGCTTGCGCGTCTGCGATTGAGAGTGTTTTAGACATTGTTTCTCAGTAGTTAGAAGTGAGTAGAAAGTAGTGGATCTACTTAGCAATTTTTTTGATAGCTGGACGGATGGTGACGTATGATCCTTTAGGACCGGGAACAGCACCGGAGACAAGGATCACGTTGTCCTCTGCACGAACCTTCACAATCTTGAGATTCTGAACCGTGCGGTTGTAGCAACCGTGATGACCTGGCATCTTCTTGTTTTTCCAGATGCGGCCTGGCCATGTTCCGGCACCAACACCACCAGGACGGCGGTGCATCATGTGACCGTGTGAGTCAGGCTGACCTGCGAAGTTGTAACGTTTCACAACACCTTGGAAACCTTTACCCTTGGTTGTGCCGATAGCGTCAACCCACTGGCCGTCCTCAAATAGGGCTGCGCCCGGATGATCTTCTTCGGTGTTAGGGATGTCCGCGTCAGAATCGAAGCGGAATTCTTTTACAAGCTTCTTGGGAGTAGCTCCGTATTTCTTGAAGTGACCGCGCTTAGGCAAGTTCAAGCGGAATTCCTTCTGGTCGCCGTATCCGACCTGGACAGCGGAGTATCCGTCAGTCTCGGTGGTTTTGGTCTGGAGAAACTCGTTGCCTGCAACGTCGATGACGGTAACGGGAATGGATGTGCCAGCCTCGGCGTCAAAAACGCGAGTCATGCCGACTTTTTTACCTAGTAGTCCTAGTGCCATAATAGTTATTGGTGAGTAGTTATTGAAAAATTGTGATTGGGGCGGCGGGTCAGATCTTGATTGCAATGTCTACACCAGCAGGAAGGTTGAGCTTCTTGAGCTCGTCAACTGTGCGGGCTGTGGGATCGACAATATCAAGCATGCGCTTGTGTGTGCGGATCTCGAACTGCTCAGCAGATTTCTTGTTCTGGTTCACAGAGCGGTTCACCGAGAACTTCTCGATGCGAGTGGGCAGCGGGATGGGACCTGCGACTTTAGCTCCTGTGCGTTTGGCTGTCTCAACGATCTCCAGAGCGGACTTGTCGATAGCGCGGTGATCGTAGGCACGGAGGCGGATTCTGATTTTCTGCTGTTGCATGACGGATGTTTGTTAGATCGGGTTGGTTAGATTCGTTTTTGAAATTAGCTAGCGTAAGCGTAGTCATTGGTGAGCTCGTCCACAATTGCCTTGGGGACTTCTTCAAAGCTGGATGGCTTCATGGTGTAGTCGGCACGACCACTGGAAAGGGTTCTGACGGCAGTCGAGTAGCCGAACATTTCTGCAAGCGGCACGTATGCCTTGAGAACAGCGTGGGTGGGCTTGTTCTCAATCTCCTGGATCTGACCACGACGGCGGTTGAGATCGCCCATGATGTCGCCTTGGTGCTCTTCAGGTGTGGTAACTTCGACATCCATGATTGGCTCAAGAAGAATCGGGCCGGCCTTTTGGAAAGCATCACGCATTCCGAGGATAGCAGCCATCTTGAAAGCATTTTCGTTCGAGTCGACGTCGTGGGAAGAACCATCGGTGACGTTGACATGCACATCGACAACTGGATAGCCAGCAATGACCCCGTTGGCCATGGATGTGCGGATGCCAGAAAAGACGGCATTCACAAATTCTTTAGGAATGGCACCACCTACGAGTTTATTCTCGGTGGTGAGTCCTTTTCCTTTTTCGCTAGGAGCGATATCAAGAACAACGTGACCATACTGACCGCGACCTCCTGATTGTTTGATGAGCTTACCTTCGCCCTCGGCAGCCTGGGTAATGGTCTCGCGATAGGCGATCTGTGGCTTACCAACGCCGCACTCGACTTTGAACTCGCGCTTCATGCGATCAACGATGACCTCGAGGTGAAGCTCACCCATGCCGGAGATGATGGTCTGGCCGGTGTCCTCATCGGTTTTAACAACGAAAGTAGGATCTTCCTCAGAGAGGCGAGCAAGAGCGATCGACATTTTCTCCTGATCAGCCACTGTCTTAGGCTCAACGGCCATAGAGATCACTGGTTCAGGGAAAAGTGGCGGCTCGAGCATGATGTCGAACTGCTGTTCGCAAATAGTGTCGCCTGTTTGCACGTTTTTGAGTCCCACAATGGCGGCGATATCACCGGAGTAGCAGGTCTCGATGTCCTCGTGCTTATCAGCATGCATCTTGATCAGTCGACCGATGCGCTCCTTCTTGCGGGTGCGAGGGTTGTAAACCATGTCGCCCTTGGAAACGGTGCCGGAGTAGACGCGGAAAAACACGAGCTTACCGACGTATTTGTCAGCCCAGAGTTTGAATGCGAGGGAGCAGAACTTGCCGTTGTCATCTGTTTCAGCGGCAACTTCCACCTCCTCGTCGTCAATCTCAGTGCCGACTGCGGCAGGAATATCTAGCGGGCTAGGAAGGTAATCGACGACGGAGTCCACGAGGAACTGGACGCCTTTGTTCTTAAATGCGGAACCTCCTGCGACAGGGACAACCTGATTAGAAATGGTAGCGCGGCGAAGAGCTGCCTTGATGTCGGCGGCGGTGATTTCCTCCTCCATGAGGAATTTCTCACCGAGCTGCTCGTCGCAGTCGCATAAAATGGAAACGAGTTCTTCACGTGCGGATTCAGCTTCTGCAAGCTGGTCGCCGTCAAGGTCGCGAATGTCAAAAGTAGAACCCATGACATCGTCATCCTTATAGAAGACACCCTTAAGGTTCACTACGTCGATTTGACCTTGGAGATTTTCCTCGGCACCGATCGGGATCAGGATGCGCACGGCTTGCACACCGAATTTTTCCTTCACGTCGTTGAAGACGTTTTCAAAATCGGCTCCTGTGCGATCCATCTTATTGACGAAGACGATACGCGGCACGCCGTATTTGTCGGCCTGACGCCAAACGGTCTCAGTCTGTGGCTGCACGCCGGCTACTCCGCAGAAGACAACGATAGCGCCATCGAGCACCCGGAGTGAACGCTCAACTTCGGCTGTGAAGTCTACGTGGCCGGGAGTATCGATGATATTGATGCGCTGCTTGTCCTCTTCAAAGAGCTTGAACACACCATCGCTAGGATGCTGCACCCACTCACAGGTAACGGCGGCGGAAGTAATGGTGATTCCGCGCTCGCGCTCCTGCTCCATGTGGTCGGTGACCGTAGCGCCGTCATGCACCTCACCAATGCGGTGGATCATGCCGGTGTAAAACAGAATACGCTCGGTGAGCGTGGTCTTGCCTGCGTCAATATGCGCCGCAATCCCAATATTCCGCGTACGCTCCAGAGGATATGGGCGTTTGGGATGATTGGGATTCGTGCTCATTGGATCAGCGAGTTGGTTTTTTCAGACAGAATTAACAGAATTTTTCAGAATTATATGTCTGCGTAAAAAAACCGCTGGTGGTTTGGAATTACCAGCGGAAGTGTGCGAAGGCGCGGTTGGCTTGAGCCATTTTGTGCATGTCGTCACGTTTGCGGACGGCGTTGCCTTGGTTGTTTGACGCGTCCTTGATCTCGTTGGAGAGAGCGACGTGCATAGGTGTGCCTTTTTTGCTGCGTGCAAAGTTAACCAGCCAACGCATAGCGAGAGACTCGGAGCGGTTCTCATCAACTTCGAGAGGCACCTGATAGGTAGCACCACCGACGCGGCGGCTCTTGACCTCAACGCGTGGCTTAGCATTTTCAAGGGCACGGGTGACAACTTCGAGAGGATCGATGGTGTCAGTTCCCTCGTTTGCCTTGTCGATAGCTGCATAGACGATGCGCTCAGAAACGGAACGCTTACCGTCACGCATCACCTTGCTGATCAGCTTGCCAACAACGGGGCTATCATAGCGGGGGTCGCGAGTCTCGGGGCGATTGTAGATTTTTTTACGGCGGGCCATGGTATTATAAATGGATGATTGAAAAAATGGATGATTGAAGAATGATTACTTCTTCGGACGCTTGGTTCCGTATTTGGAGCGGGACTGTGCACGCTTATCAACACCGAGGGTATCAAGAGCACCACGGACGATGTGATAACGCACACCCGGAAGGTCTTTTACTCGACCACCACGAACAAGAACGATTGAGTGCTCCTGAAGATTGTGACCTTCACCACCGATGTAGGCGATCACTTCCTGGCCATTCGTCAGACGCACCTTGGCGACTTTACGGAGAGCGGAGTTAGGCTTCTTAGGTGTGCGGGTCATCACCTGAAGACAAACGCCACGACGCTGCGGGCAGTTGTTCAGGGCACGTGACTTGGATTTAGTCACGGGAGATTTACGTCCCTTGCGGACGAGCTGGTTAATTGTAGGCATAACTTGAATGGATGATTGGAGAATTGAATAGACGGATGATTGCCATCGCTCTGTACCGAAAAAATTGTAGGTGGAAACAATTAAAACCACCGAGGTGCGCCCAAGAGGCACGAGGTATATGAAGTGACCTCGAAACCGCCTCTTATCCGGAGCTACCCGATAGTTTAACTGCCTTCCCGCAGCTTTTTTCTGTGCCCAAACTGACTTCGTGAATGACGAGAGTCCTGCTCGGGGGGCGGCGAATATACAAATCAGCCCCCCTCTGGCAAGCCGTATCTGAATTTTTTTTCGATTAATTTCACTAATCAGTAAAAACCAGTGGTAAATAAGGACTCGGCACTACCCTTTCAACTCAAGACCCTTCATTGTTCCGGTGCTAGTAGCAAAGGATTCCTGCATAATGCCCACCGAGCGCAGAGCACTGAGATACAAATTAGGAAGTGGGTAGTTATTTTTCTTATCAAAAGCTAGATGCTGCCCGTGATGGAATGCTCCACCACCGATCAACACAGGCATATTTCGGTTATCGTGTGATGAGGCATTACCTAAATTAGATGTCATGATGACCGCGGTATCATCCAGTAGTGTTCCCCTATTGTGCTTGCTGTCTTTTAGGCGGCGCAAAAAATCACCCCACCCGTCGACCATCGCCTGTTCGACGATTGTCAGCTGCTCTAGCTTTTCCTCGTCCCGACCATGGTGGCTCAAGCTGTGATAGCTTTCGTCCACCCCATCCAGTCCCCGCACGGCATTTCCCGTGCAGTGCAATGTGACAAAACGTGTCGAATCCGTTTCCAGAGCCAGAAAAACCACGTCGAGCATGGCACGCATCTCATCGGCAGCATTGGAGCGATCCGCAGGCTTTGGCTCCGCGCCGACCTTGGGTTTCGGTTTCCCCACCCATGCCTCGTTCATTTTCAATCTTTTTTCCAGTTCACGCACGCTAGTAAACCAAGCATCGAGTTTCTCTCTGTCCCCTGCTCCCACCTCACGCTCAAGTTCCTTAGCCTCCTTTCCGATGACATCCATCACACTTTTCCCGCTACTGAGGAGTTTTTTCTGACGGCGGCGAGCCTCTGGGGTGTCATCAACAAATAACTGTGCAAACAACTTCCGTGGATCGTTGACAGCAGGAATCATCGCTCCGTTTTCCGTGTAGGATGGGCTAGTCTCAGAACGCGTATTTAAAACCAGTGACGGAAACCGCGTCTCATGCCCGAAATGCTTGGCCATCAGCTGATCAAGAGAAATCGTGTTGCGGCTGCCTGCTCCGCGCTGCCTCGGACAAGCTGAAAAAATACTCGCTTCTGCGGTATGCCCTCCGGTCACACCAGGGTGTGAGCTTCCTGAGACAACAGTAAAATGCTGCCGTATGTCCTGGACTGACTTGAGGTACTTGGATGGCGTGTAGCCTTTGCCAGCGTCTCGCGGCACCAAGTTCGGGCCATGCATTCCAAGCGACAAGCTGACACCGACAAAGCGTTTGGGAGAAACCCGAGGCGTCGCTGCAAAGGCCGGAGTCATCGCGTCCAACATGGGCAAGCCCATTACGATACCCGCATTACGTAAGAATTTGCGCCGCGAAAGGCTGGCTCCTGTGTGAATATTAAATGGCGACATGGTTACTTACTTAAAAACCTCTCACTGGTGACGACGGCTTTGATAATAGAACGTATGCCATACTGATGGGTTTTCACATCAGACACGATTTTATCCAGCTCAGATCGGTCACTGAAACGTATCGACGCCCCCGTCCCGTATGTCAATAGCTGTTCGGCAAATGCTCGAGCCAGCATCTCGGGTCGCTCGGCGTAGATATCTTTCCACTGCTCAATACCTGCGAACCGATCGCCTTCCGGAGTGATGCCACTGTCGTCTACCTTCACTGACTTTTTCACTTTGCCATAAAATTGACGGGGTCGACCGATCGGATTGTAACGCTCAAGCGCAAAGCCTTGCGGATCAATTTTCAAATGGCACGCAGCGCAAGATTCACTGTTGCTGTGCTTGGCTAGCTGATCGCGTATGTTCTTTGCTCCCCTGATATCCGGCTCAATAGCCCCAACATTTGGCGGAGGCGGTGGGATATGCAGCCCCAGAATCCGCTCACCAATCCAGACACCACGTAAAACAGGCGATGTTACCGAGCCATCCGCCGTGACCTTTAATATGGAGGCCTGTGTGACCAGCCCGCTTCTTTGCCCTGGCTTTAGCTCCACCTTTTGCAGCCCTTTACCTTCCACCACTCGTACATCGCCGAGGCCATAATGAGTCTGCAGTCGGGTATCCAGCATAGCGAACTCAGCGCGGATGAAGTTTTTTACGCTGAGATTTTCATCAATCAACTTACGCAGAAACGCCCGCGTCTCCTTGACCATCGAATCCTGAAGCACCTCATCAAACTGCTTAAAACGACGAGGATCCGGCGTCGTAAAATCGATCTCCTTCAGATTCAGCCACTGATCCGTAAAGTGCGCGATAAAACGCTCGGACTTCTTATCGGCCAACATCCTCCGCACCTGCTGTCTCAGAACCTTTGGATCCCGCAACACACCTCGAGCAGCAAGAGCCAGCAGTTCTTCATCTGGAAAACTCGACCACAGGAAATAACTCAGCCGTGAGGCGATGGCGTAGCCGTCCAGCTTCCCAGGTGATTCCACAAACGTCAACATTCTCGGTGAGCATAAGATCGCCCGATACGCCGAGTGCAGTGCTTGGTAGGCTTCACCAGATTGCTCATAGCTTGCAAGCGCTAGCTCATGATATGAGCTAATTTGCTTGGCTGTGACAGGTCTACGAAATGCCCGTGCTGCGAAATTCAAAACCAACCGCTTAATCTCCTTTTCACCAAGTTCCGTCTCTGGCTTTCCCTCGGAAAAAGGGATACCCGGCAGAAGTCGATGCTGAATACCTTCGCGGCTTTCGCCCAGATAGATACGTTCAATAGTGATTCCATCAAAGCCCAAGCCCGCCACTCCCTGTTTTAATAGATTTTTCCCTTTGTAAGAAATTGCACCGCCTCTCACATTCCTAGCGAGTTCATTGTTACCCTCATTTGGTTTGATGACGAGCATATGACCTTTCCGGATCCACACATCGCACACCACATCCTTTGGCTTAGCCACTCCTTCGAGAGTGCGCGCCAGATATAAGAGTGGTTCGTTAGAGTAACCCGAGCCCGTGTGCATCGTGCCCCACACCGTACGATCAGCACCAGGGTTCACTCCCATTAGATTCCGTATGGTCACACGATACCATCCCGTTTCTGGGACGCGTGTCTCCGTCATCCGCCCCGCGAATTGAGTCCTCACCGCCCAGCTGTATGCCTTTCCTCCTCTGAACTCGGGCCCACGATAATTCCCTTTTTTCTGTCTGGTGAGTAGTTTCGGGCTATAGTCTTTACGATATTTCACTCCTCCTCCCCGGAGACGCGTGAAAGCCTCAGTGAGTGCCAGATCGGCTGCTTTTAGATATTTATCCAAATGAAAATGGCTCAGTTGCTGGCTCTCCGCCACACTAGCAAATACCGCATCTGATTCCTCGGCAGGAAGGTTCTGCTTCAAGGGTGTCCGCACCCCCAACAAATCTTGCACTGTGTGCTCATACTCCACCCGGGTGAGCCTGCGACCTCTTACGCGGCCGCGCTTGGCGATATCGGCTCTATCAGCAGCCAAGAGCATTTGGTTTAGCTCATTTAAAAACGGAACCCGCTCTGACTCAGCCGGACGCTTTTTCTTTTTTGGAGGCATTTCTCCGTCCTTCACCCGATCAAACACCCTCGCCCAAATCTTGAACTTGTGCTGCGAGCTCAAATCGAACGGCATGTCGTAAAGATTCAGATCGCCCTTCTCTGAAGTATCATCGTGGCAATCGTAACAATGGGACTCCAGCAGTGGTTCCAGTGACTTGGGGAGTTCCTTTTTTTCAAAAGCAGACTGAGCTGGCAATCTAGCAACGAGCAGGCACATCAACGGCAGTAGCAAAAAAATCTTGATGCTGTAGATACTGACTGATTTCACGCTCCAAAATAACATTCGTATAAATTACCATCAGATTTGATCGATTCTGTCACATAGAACCA
>JBGCEU010000055.1:0-6277 GCA_045106535.1 Akkermansiaceae bacterium
TTCGAAAAAAATAGTCACCCTAGCAAAACAGGTTATTTTTCATGCTTCCTGATCGATACAAGCTTGGATCAGAAGATTGGAAGAAGTGCGAAAAAGTCTATTTTTCCATTGCCACACCAGCATTTGGCGACCAAAATGATTGCACGATGAAAACAGCACTTACGATCGCAGTAGCTTTAGTTGTCACCTACACAGGTGCCATGGCAGACATTCAAAGCCCTCCGGGTTCTCATTACACATCTACCCGCAAGCTAGGGCGTGCCATTAGTAATATCCTTTATGGTATCGTTGAGATTCCTGAGCAAATCGTTCGCAAGAATGAACAGTATGGTCGCAAGGCAGGTTGGTCATATGGTGCTGTCGACGGAAGTCGCCGTGCATTCAAACGTCTTGGTTACGGTTTTTATGAACTGATCACTTTCCACTGCCCAACGTATCATGGCACATTTAAGCCACCCTATCAGCGCTGTGGTGAGGATCACCGTATTGAGATGAATCCACACGATGGTCTCTCTGAGTTCCCTCCAACACTTGGAGCCGATGCGCATTGGCATGTCCGCACCCAGAGGTGGTAACCGAGACAAACCTTAATTTTTATTTTCAACCCGCCACTGAAATTCAGAGGCGGGTTTTTTCGTATCTGGTTATGAATCGGGTGATGATGATGAAGCCAAATATGAGATACTTATGAAACGACGTTACCTCAGATTGGTGCGGCGTGCATACCGTTACCTTCGGCACCCGCATATCAGAAAACGTCCTTGGCTAGTAGCGCTTACCAAACCACTTTTTGAGCGCGATCTATGGCAGCCCTGCCGATACACCGTGGCTGGCGGAGTATCTATCGGGCTGTTTTGCGCAATGCTCCCTATCCCATTCCAGATGCTTCTTGCTGCTCTTGCCAGCATGCGGGCTAAGGTTAACATTCCAGTAGCTATGGCGATTTGCTGGATCAGCAATCCATTCACTCATCCCCCACTGATTGCATTACAACTAAACTTCGGGCAATGGATCAGAGAGAAAGTCCATATCCCCCTTCCCTTTGACAAGTCCATGGACATCACCTTTTTGGGACTCAATATCACAGGAAGCCCGGCTGACTTTGTTACAGGATTCATCGCGATGGGAGCGGCATTAAGTATTATCGCTTACCCGATCGTATATGGTATCGCCGCCTTTTTACCTAACCGAGGGAGACGCGTTACTCCTGAGATGAGGAGGACTGAAACTTCCTCTCGCTCACCCAGCCCCCCCCATAAGGAGCCCCCAGCCTCCGACCAGTTTTAACATCTGGAAAATAGTAAGACTGCGATGATCGCGTATCGGCTCGGGCAAAGATTTTCCAGAACAGCATTCCCAGTAATGCTAGCCCGGCGACAGTCCCGGCGAAAATGGCCATCATTCTGAGATTAGAACTATCATTCCACTTGGGTGGCTCAACTTTAAAATAAGTATCAAGTTCTCTCTCAATGCCACTGACGATCCCCATCACATAATCCATCGCCTGCTCAGGGGGTGCTTTCAAGTCTCGAAAGACATTGGCAAGCAGCACTTCGGTATCTCTTTTCGGAATCAAATTATCGGGCAATTCAGAAACCAATGATTGCCCTTCTATCTCGGAGCCTTGGTAAAAGGCGATGGCTGGATTACTTCCGTCGGCGACAGGATCTCGCTGATAGACCAGCACCATACCATTTGCCTGTTCTCCAATCCATGCACGATGTAGTTCATTAGCTTTGTTCTGAAGATCCCCCTCGAACACAGAATAGCAAATTACCACGTACACTGGGTATTTGTGTTTCTGATATGTACTCTGCAAAACAGCTCTGATTTCTGCCAGTTTCTCGGGATGATCTCGAAAAAACCCCGTATCATCCAAAATATAGTTCTCAGGTATTTGAGGTATCTTCCCATCTGCCTTAGCACTGGATACATCTTGCGCTGATGCAGCGTTGGCCGTAATCAGAGAAATAATTACGACCGAAACTAAAGATAAGATGAACTTCACGAAAATATTGTAATCAACTCACCATCACTACTCAAGAAAGGAAAATTAGTCCTAAGAAGACAGCTTACGCCTCGCCCTTCTTAGCTTCCTTCATTTCTTTCCGACCTTCGATGATGGCGGTTAAGAAAAGCAATACCGCCGAAATAGTGATGCAGCTGTCAGCCACATTGAAAGCGGGCCATCGATAATCGATGACAGGAATCGTGACGTCCAAAAAATCGACTACGTAACCCTGCCCAAGGCGAGCCCAGAACCCGGCATCTTTGTAGGGTTCTAACCAAAATCCTTGGAATAGCCTATCAGTTAAATTGCCAAACACCCCAGCCATGAGCAGAGGAGCTGACCATCGAGCTGGGCCGGTGAATGCACCGCGTTTCCAAAAGAAGAAAATCGCAAACAAAGCAATGACAAGAACGCAAAGGAAGACGACAGGAGCCCACGTCGTCCCGTTTCCGATACCAAACGCAACCCCTTGGTTGTGGCGGCGAACAAGGTTAAATAGCCCCTCTACCACTGGACGAGTATCCTCTTTCACAAAATACTTCTGACCATCGACAACAACAAAAGGCAGTTTGAAATTAAAAACGACCCACCATTTGGAAATCTGATCGAGAATATACAACGGCAAGCTAACTGCGAGCAACAGCTTGATGATTCTGGCTTTGGATGGCGCTTCTGACATGGGTGTAGAGGAGGTTTGAAACCTCATTATTTTTCTGGATTCGAAGAGGTTGAGAACCTCTTCTACGAGACTACTTCACTACAGCGCTGACATACATCAGTTACCAGTGGTTCATACCTGCGGCAACGCGGGCACATGCAGTGCTCGGTTTTCTGTGCAGAGTATTCATCACCCAGATTAAAGTCTGCAACGATAAAGAACTCTGTCGTGAAATCACGATCCTTGAGGATTGATTGCACTTCGGCTCTCTCAGGAGTTGGTACAGTGACGTCAGCCTCGTTGTTTTTGTTAAAGGCTTTCGCTTGCACCTGCTCCTCGACCTTCTGCTGGATCTGGTCGCGTATCTTGAGCAGCTCATCAACGATGTTGATCGCCTCGCTGCCATAGTCAGCAAGCGTGGGGAAATCCTGAGTGTGTACGCTGCCCTCAGTAAAGGTGCAGTGCTCCCAGGCCTCGTCAGCTGTATAGGCAAGGATAGGTGCCATGAGCTTAGAAAGCGTGAGGAAAATCTCAGCGAATACTGTCTGGGTAGCACGGCGTCGCGGGCTATCAATAGCGTCACAATACATGCGATCCTTAGTGATATCGACATAGAGGGCGCTCAGATCGTTAGCGCAAAAGGTATTGATACTGTTGAATACTTTTCGGAATTCAAATTTCTCATAGGCCTCCGTGCATTCCTTGATGACAACATCAAGTCGCTCAAGAATCCAGCGGTCAAGTAACGGCATGTCGGCGAACGGCACGCTGTGCTTTTCTGGATCAAATCCATCGAGGTTCCCTAACAAAATACGAAAGGTGTTCCGAAGCCGGCGATATGGATCAGCGATTTGCTTGAATAGGTCTTCGCCGAATGGAACTTCTGTCTGCCAGTCTACGGAGGAGACCCAGAGCCTAACAATATCGGCTCCATACTTGTTGTAAAAGTGTGCGGCATCGGTCGGTTTACCCTTTGCCTTCGCTGCTGATTTAGAAATCTTGCCTCCGTCCTTATCGACAACAAAACCATGCGTAAGAACCGATTTGTAAGGTGCTTTGTCGGTTACCGCGACACTGAGCATCAGGCTGCTTTGGAACCAACCTCGGTGCTGGTCAGTGGCTTCGAGGTAGAGATCAGCAGGTCGTGAAAGCTCTGGGTGGCGGTCCATCACGGCAACGTGTGAGCTACCGGAATCAATCCAGACATCCAGCGTATCACGGCACTTCGTCGAGCCTTCGGGGAGACCCAGCCTAGAAGCAAGTTCGGCATCGGACAGCTCGAACCAGATGTTCGTCCCCTCCTCTTCCACCAGATTCGCGATCTTGCGAGCGACATCGGCATCCAAGATAACCTCACCGTTTTTATCAAAGAAAACAGGCAGCGGCACACCCCAGGTTCTTTGCCGTGAGATACACCAGTCTGGGCGAGCTTCCACAGTGCCAAAAATGCGGTTACGACCCCACGCTGGCAGCCATGTGGTTTCATCAATTTCAGCGAGAGCTTTTTCACGCAGATCATCGATACGGATGAAGAACTGCTCAACGGCACGGAAAATGATCGGCGTCTTTGAGCGCCAACAGTGCGGGTAGGAGTGCTTGTAGTTTTCCTTTCCTAACAACGCACCCTTGGCGGCGAGCAGACGGAGCACTCCAATGTTCGCCTCGTTGTCCTCCATGACATGAAGTCCGACAAGTTCCGGAACGCCCACCTCTTCGGTGAATCTACCGTCATCATTCACTGGTGACAAAACAGCAAGACCGTTTTGCATCCCGGCTGAGTAGTCATCAGCTCCGTGACCGGGCGCGATGTGTACAGCCCCCGTTCCCGCTTCAGTCGTAACGAAGGGGGCGAGGATCACCTTAGACGTGCGATCGATGAATGGGTGTTGCGCCTGAAGGCCTTCGAGCTCGGAGCCTTTGACTTCTGCAAGTTCTTCGGCAAGTGTTAGGCCTGTCTTTTCCTGAAACTCCTCAAGCAGCTCACGGACGATGATGATGTTTTGATCAGGTATGTCCTCCTTGGTGAAACGCCCAACCAAATAAGTGAGCCGCTCGTGGACTGCGATGCCGAGGTTTGCTGGCAGCGTCCATGGCGTGGTTGTCCAGATAGCGAAGGATGTGTTAGACGGAAGCTTGTCTTGGAGACCGGAGGTCTCCGCCACATCGAATTTCACAAAAATCGCGATGGATTTCTTGTCCTGATATTCGACTTCGGCCTCAGCAAGAGCTGTCTTGGCACCATATGACCACTGGACGGGTTTCTGTGACTGGTAGACCAGACCCTTGTCCACCATCGTAGCGAAAGTGCGGATGATATCCGCTTCATAAGCAGGATCCAATGTAAGATAGGGATTGTCCCAATCACCTAACACACCGAGACGTTTAAATGATGCTTTTTGGGTATCGATCCAACCACGGGCGAACTCCTCGCAGCGACGGCGGATTTCCGCAGGCTCCTCATCGCGAGCATCCTGCATGACCTTGAACTCGATGGGTAGCCCGTGGCAGTCCCAGCCCGGGACGTAGGGTGTTTCAAAACCCGCCATGGTCTTGGATTTCAAAACGAGATCCTTGAGCACCTTGTTCAGGGCAGTACCCATATGCACGTCGCCATTGGCGAATGGAGGTCCGTCATGAAGGATAAATCGTGGCGCATTGGCTGCCTTACGGCGCTCTTGAATCTGCTGATAGAGATTATTTTTTTCCCAGCTCTCGAGACGTAGCGGCTCGTTCTTCACGAGATCACCACGCATCGGAAAGGTGGTTTCCGGCAGGCTCAGCGTGTCCTTGTAGTTTTTATTGTCCTCACTCATCTGTTCAGAGGCGCGGACGCTAGCCACTGACAACGAGCGGGTCAACCGTGGAGTTTGCCGGTGAGGCCGCTTACTTAAGCGTCACACCGAGAGGCAGCTATTCTTTCGGCATTGGTTTGATGCGCTTGTTCCAGTGTTTTAGAAAACTTTCACCACTACATACCTGTTAACTACCCAATTACAGACAATCATTCAACCCAAGCGTATCTCATCTCTGATATTCAGGCCATAGAAAAAGGGATGACGGACAGTTGGTCAGGCAATCTAGCTTGACACAAATAGCTTCACATTGAGGCGTGCCCGAGGAAGCAGTAAACAGTACGGTTACTCACTTGAGAAAGTATGATAGTCACACAGTGGGACTGAGGGATGTTGCTTGTGGCAGCCCCACCCAGCCCCTCAGTGTTATTGAAAAGGTAACTATTTCCGCCGACGAAAGGCACCAAGGGCAATACCTAAAGCTCCCATAGCGACAGATGAAGGCTCTGGAACTGTGGTAAAGGAAACAGTATGATTACCACCAACTGCCGATGTCCATGCCAAGGTATTGGCAAATGCACCTGCTCCAATTTCAACTAGCGTCTTATCTTCCCACCTCATCGTGTGTGATGAATTAAAAATATAGAACGCAAAAGCAGGTGGCACATCATCGTTAAGACCTGGTATGGCAAAACCTGCATCATCGAAACCAAACGGAGCGGAGCTTGTGGAGGGGGCAGCTAATAAAGACGTGGGTGTTGCCGTACCACCTGAATAATTCTCATAATCGGCATCACCTGGGTTCAGAGAAAGCAG
>JBGCEU010000056.1:0-8550 GCA_045106535.1 Akkermansiaceae bacterium
GCAGTCCAGATCACTCACCTCCCGACCGGTATTCAGGTAAAGTGCCAAGACGGTCGATCCCAGACACAGAACAAGGAGAAGGCATTAGAAATTATCCGAGCTAAGCTCTTCGAGGAAAAGCAACGTAAGCAAGCTGAAGAATATTCCGCGCAGCGTAAATCCCTTATCGGCTCCGGTGACAGATCGGAAAAAATCCGAACCTACAACTTCCCTCAAAGCCGTATCACCGACCACCGTATTGGCTTCACTACGCATAATATGGACGGCGTTTTTGATGGTGATTTGTTTGAGCTAACCGAAGCCCTTCAGAAAGTGGAAATGGCACAGAAGCTTGAGGACGCAGGAATGTAAGGCCACCGTGGCATGACTGGGACGGGTCATGCATTCAAACACCCTTGCAATATTCCCATAATTCAGTATATTGTCTTCCGTGAAGACCACAATTGATATTCCTGAAAAACTCTTGTCGGATGCCATTCGTTTCACCAAGGCAAAGACCAAAAAGGACGCGATCCTGACCGCGCTCGAGGATTTCACACGCAGGCAGAAAGTGGCAGCACTCACATCCACTTTCGGAACTTGGGATATGGCAAGTAACGCTGAAATCGAAGCTGCCGATATAGCAGAGTCCAAGCGCACAAAACATAGCAGGAAATGACCACTCTCATCGATAGCTCAGCATGGATACCCGTGCTACGGCCCAAAGGCGAGAAATCACTGCGAGAAGAGGTGGAGCAACTGCTTGCAGACGGGCACGCCGCCATCACCGCGCCCGTCTGGTGCGAACTCTACCGAGGAGTGCGCGGAAAAAGCGAAGAAGCGCAGCTCGCCAACCTCCGCTCGCTCTGCCAATGGCTCGATTTCGATGCTGCCTGCTGGGAACTCGCTGCTAAGCATGGCAGAGCATGCCAGACCAAAGGCGTGAATGTGCCGACCAGTGACCTGCTCATCCACTGCTGCGCAGAGAGGCACAAGGCGCAGCTTCTTCACCGAGACAGGCACTTCGAGCTCATAGCAAAAGCTGTCAAGTAGCTGTACATTAAGCCATGTCTCAAGCGGCACCAGGGTTCAGTCACGCATACGCAAATCTTCCGGAGCGTTTTTATGCTGAGGCGCACCCAGCCGACTACCCACACGCCGAGCTTATCCAGATCAATAATGATCTTGCTAAAGAACTAGGTTTTGATCTGGGCTGGCTCCAGTCAGAGGCTGGGCAAGGAATGCTAACTGGCCAAAATTTACCGCCAAGTGCGCGGCCCATCGCGCAAGCCTATGCAGGCCACCAGTTTGGTGGATTTGTCCCCCGTCTGGGAGATGGTCGCGCTATTCTGTTAGGTGAGATGAGTGGCTATGATGTCCAGCTGAAGGGTGCTGGCTCGACAGAATTTTCAAGAGGCGGAGATGGAAAATCCGCACTCGGCCCAGTCATCCGTGAGTATCTTGTTAGTGAAGCGATGCATGCTCTTGGCGTGCCTACGACGAGGGCGCTCGCCGCTGTCACGACCCAAGAGGCCGTCATACGTCAGTTTGGCCCCGAGCCTGGGGGCATCTTCACACGCGTCGCGCGTAGCCATGTCCGCGTGGGCACGTTCCAATACTTTGCCGCCCAGCAAGACATAGAGGCACTTACGATTCTTACCCAGCATTGCATTGATCAACTTTATCCGGACGCAAATGGGGCACTCGGCCTACTAGAGGGCGTCGTCCAACGTCAGGCCAAACTTGTAGCACACTGGATGTCACTTGGTTTTATCCACGGCGTAATGAACACGGATAATTGCTCCATTTCAGGAGACACCATCGACTACGGCCCGTGTGCTTTTATGGACACATTCCACCCGAAGTGTGTCTTCAGTTCCATCGACCGGCACGGTCGCTACGCATGGGAGAACCAGGCGAAGATTGCGCATTGGAACCTCACCCGGCTTGCAGAGGCACTGCTCCCGATCATCGACCAAGACCCGGAAAAAGCAGAGGAGCGAGTAATGCCCGTCCTCGCAAAATTCGCCCCAGAGTTTAAGGACAACTATCTGCAAAGATTCCGCTCGAAACTAGGTCTCAAGGATTGCCCTGAATCCTTGATCGATACCACGCTGAGTCACATGGCTGACACTGAAAAAGACTTTACCGTCTTTTTCAGAAAGCTGACCCAACTTGCGGACAGCGATACAATCAGCGACTACTTTTCGGACGACTGGTTGGCTCTCTGGCATGCAGAAGGAACAGCTGACGTCAGCCTGATGAAGGCGAGCAACCCGGTACTTATACCTCGAAACCATCAGGTAGAAAACGCCATCCAACACGCCAACGAGGGCGACTACTCGGTTTTCCAGCGACTGCATCAAGCATGGAAAAACCCATTCGCCGAGCAGACAGAATTCAGCGATCTGGAATTACCTCCAACCGAGTCCGAACGTGTGCGGGAAACGTTTTGCGGAACTTGACCGGATGGCTGGAAATTTGACTCGTTATTGCGTCTCAGAGAGAGTAACCTGCTCACTCTAACTTATAGTCATGAACACGAGCCACATTTATTCATTTTCTCGAATTTGCGTGATTTTATTTGCAGCACTCTTGCTCACAGACAAGGCACTTGCCGAAGCAGGGCATTGCTGCGGCACAGCAAAAAATCTACACATTTATCTCCTCATCGGACAGACAGAGATGGCGGGTCGCGCAGAGATTCCGGAGGAGGCAAGCCAAACGCTCGAGCGATGCTATCTGCTTAACGAAAAAAACGAATGGGAGCCCGCTAAGGTGCCTCTGAACCGTCACTCGGGCGCTGGTAAAGAAGCTGATTTACAGCATCTGGGACCTGGATTCAGCTTCGCAAGAAAGATGTTGGAAAAAAACAAAGACATCTCTATCGGGCTCATCGTCAATGCAGGTGGCGGATCAGATATCACTCCGTGGACAGCGGCAAAACCCAAATCATACTGGAGCGCTCGCAAACGAACCAAGCAGGCGCTGGCCGATGGCACATTGAAAGGCATACTCTGGCATCAGGATAAACAACCTGCTGCCAAACCCGGAAGCCAGCTCACTACCCTTATCGAACTCATTGCCAATCTACGCAGTGATTTTGGCGACACCTCCATCCCATTTGTCACAGGGCAAATTTACGATAGCCCGGTGGCTAATACTGATATCGCTAAGCTGCCTGAGACGGTTCATGGCTCTGGCTACGCCAGCGCAGATGGACTAACAACAAAGGATGGCATGCATTTCGACACTCGCAGCCAGCTCCTGCTCGGCCAACGCTATGCCGAGCAAATGATCCTGCTTCAAAAGCAGCAAAAAATATCAAACCCAGCCTCTGCGCCAACCGATATCAAGTTCATCGATACCCATGTTCACGCCATGGCACTCAAAGAAGGCGGCTTGGAAGCCGTTTCAAAATGGATGGATGACCGCAATGTAGACCGTTGTATTGTGAGCCCACTCAACCACAAAGGATCACGGGCATGGACAGAAGAGGAGCGTGAACTTCGCCGGAAAATGTATGCCAAATACAAGGGCAAGATCGATCGCATGTGCATCATCGACCCAGGCGAAGTCGAATCAGTGGAGCAGGCCGTCAAAATTCTTCAACGCGAAAAACAAGACGGAGCAGTCGCCTTTGGTGAGCATTACGGCAAAGGGCTGATGTTTGACGACCCAAAAAATCTTTTACTATATGATGCCTGCGAGCGCGTAGGACTGCCTGTCATGTTTCATATCGATCAAAACAAAAACATGGTCGAAAAAGGCATGAAGCGCGTTGATAATGTGCTCAAAAAATATCCCAAGTGCAAGGTCATCGCTCATGCCTACTGGTGGCGGCAACTTGGAAATGGCAGTTGTGACCGCCAGCTTCAGGAGCATCCCAATCTCTACGCAGACACCTCCGGCCACGTCGTTGTCAATGTGCTGAATCGCGACCGTAAGTACGCGCGCGAATTCATCATCCGCAATGCCGACAAGCTTCTCTTCGGAACCGATGAAGGCTGGTGGTCATTCAAGGATCGCAACAAGCAGATGAAACTCCACTACACTTTTTTTGAAGAGCTCAATTTGCCCGATGACGTGCGTTACAAGCTCTACCGAGGCAATGCGGAAAAGCTCTTTGGCTGGAAACGGCAATCTAAAGATTAGCCAATTCCATCACACAAGAATCTTATCCACCACATGGCCATGCACATCGGTGAGGCGGAAATCGCGACCCTGCGCACGGTAGGTCAGCTGGGTGTGATCAAATCCTAGCTGGTGTAATATCGTGGCATTGAGATCGTGAACATGGACTTTGTCTTCAACGGCATTGAATCCTAGCTCGTCAGTTTTTCCTAGTTCCACGCCTCCTTTGACGCCACCGCCCGCCATCCACATGGTAAAGGCATTCGGGTGATGATCCCGCCCATCGTTCCCTCCCTGCACCATCGGAGTACGACCAAATTCACCGCCCCAGACGATCAGGGTTTCATCTAACAAACCACGCTGTTTCAAGTCCTTGAGAAGCGCGGCACATGCTTGATCGACATCCTTACAGTTTTTCTTCAGTCCGTTCACGAGGTTGAAATGCTGATCCCATGACTCGTGGAAAAGCTCCACAAAACGAACTCCACGCTCAACGAGTCGACGGGCAAGCAAACAGTTATTTGCAAACGATCTCTTCCCCGGCTCTGCGCCATACATTTTCTGAACACTTTCAGGTTCTAAGGAAATGTCCGTCACCTCGGGGGCAACATCCTGCATACGGAATGCCATTTCAAATGCCGCCACGCGTGAGTTGATTTCAGGATCACCCACCGACTGGTAGCGTTTGTAGTTCAGCTTGTTAATCGCATCAATGGTATCGCGCTGTTGCTTCCGGTTGATGCCTTTGGGATTGGAAAGGTAAAGAACAGGCTCGCCGGTGGAGTTGAAGGTGACGCCATCGTGAACGCTGGGCAGGAAACCGGAACCCCAGTTGGCGTTGCCACCGGAAGGCCCCTTGGTTCCTGATGACATAACCACAAAGCTGGGCAGGTTCTGATTTTCTGATCCCAGTCCGTAGGAAACCCACGAGCCAAGTGAAGGTCGGCCAAACTGCTGGGATCCAGTCGACATCAAAATCTGCGCTGGAGCGTGGTTAAATGCCTCGGTGTGCATGGAGCGGACGAGGGCAATGTCATCTGCGCATGAGCCGATGTGTGGTAGCAGATCCGCCATTTCCATGCCGCATTCACCGTATCGTTTAAACGGAAACTTAGAGCCTAACAAATTATTCTCCGGTCGGATGAATGCGGAGCGATAACCTTCTAACATTTCCGCAGGAGGTTTCGAGCCATTCAGCTCGCGTAGCTTCGGTTTGTTGTCAAAAAGATCCAGATGGCTTGGCGCGCCACCCATGAATAGAAAGATTACATTCTTTGCTTTGGCCGGAAAATGCGACGGCTTTGCTGCCTGCGGATTAATTAGAGGTGATGCCGCAGAAGCAGTGCCTTTTCCTAACATCGAAGTAAGCGCGACCGAGCCAAGGCTCAGACCGCAGTCCTTGAGAAACCAACGGCGAGAGATTGAACGCTGGATGTCGTTGCGTGTAGATTCGGGTAACATAGCTCAGTTTTTAATAATAGTTTCGTCGAGGTTGAGAAGCGCCCGGGCAACGGTTGCCGCGGCGAAGAGATTCTCATCGGAATGGGCAGAGAGATCGAGCGTGACGGGCTGGTAGGTTTCGCGGAAAAGTTTTACCTGCTCGGCGTCTGGTGTGAGATTAGCATTGTGCAGAGCCACCAATGTCGCCACCTCATCCGCATTGGGTTTCCTTGAGGTGCATCGCTCAAACGCACGGGCAATCTTCTGCTCCAGCGTGCCTTGATCGGTCAGCATTCGATGCGCCAGCCCCAGTGCAGCTTCCAGTGAAACCTGCTCGTTCAGTGTGACAAGTGCCTGAAGCGGTGTGGTAGAAACAGTGCGCCGCACGCAGGAGACTGATCCGCTTGGTGCGTCAAAGGTGGCAAGCATAGGGTATGGCACGGACCGGAAACGGAAGGTGTAAAGCGCACGACGGTATCTCTGGGAATCCTGCTCCACTGGCCACGTCTTAGGCCCGTAGGAAACAGGTCTTTCAAAAAGGTAACGTGGCGCAGGAGGAAAAACACTGCGGCCGCCAAGCTCTGGATCTAACAAACCGGAGGTAGCCAGTTGAATATCTCGCACCGTTTCGGCAGGCACACGGAAGCGTGGGCCACGGGCGATGAGCTGGTTCTTAGGATCGCGATCTAACAAATCAGGCTTCACCAGAGAACTCTGGGCGTATGCGGCGCTGGTAACGATCAAGCGGTGGATATGTTTCATATCCCAGCCGCTTTCCATGAACTCGACGGCTAACCAGTCGAGCAGTTCAGGATGCGATGGCTGCGCAGCCTGGTGGCCAAAGTCCTCTGATGTTTCCAGTAATCCGATACCGAAGTATGCCTGCCAGATACGGTTCACCATCACCCGCGCGGCGACTGGAGATGCGGGGTCGACAAGCCATTTTGCAAACGTGAGCCGGGATGTTGGGTCGCCTTTGGGTAGATCATGCAGAAACTTAGGAACGTGTGGTTTTACAACATGTTTGGGATGAGTCTGCTCACCACGCTCGTAGAGGCGGGTCACGCGCGGTTCTCTTGATTCGGCGGCGACCAGTGCCCATGTCGGCTGCGGCACCTTGGCGTAGAGGGCATCGATTTTTTTTGTCTCTTCGGCAAATTTTGGGTTTTGCTGACGCCAGTGCGCAAAGAGACGAGCTGAGTCCTCAGTGGTGCGCTGGTCAGGTTCTTTTAACAGCGCCTGCAGTGCGAGCGGCGGCATCTGATCGAGCGCATTCGGCAGGGTGGAAGCCACAGAGATACGCACACGGCCGAAGTTGTAGGTGTGGTTATCGTCCGAGTTAAAACCGCCGTGACCGAGGGAGATAGTATATCTGAAATGTGTCTTGCCATCGTTTTTGAAAGGTTCCTTCAGCTCCAGTGTTAGAACAGATGGTTCATTGTTACGCGCGGCATCAATTTCATTCGTCCACGCCGTTTTCCGGTCGCCATCGGCGGCAAAGCTTGCCGGACCTGTTGTGCGGTCATCCTTATCCCCTTTGGCATTTTTTGGAAACCGCATCGGATCAAGCGGTTTGATTGGCGGGTTCACGCTTGCCACTGCGTTGTGGAATGCCAGTTTCTTCAGCTTCTTCGGATCGTCACCTGCGTGCAAAACGAACTCGCTCAAGGCACCCGTGCCTCTGGTCGATCGGCCAGGCCCCGACATCGGCAGGTAGGGATCATTCATCGCTTCAAAACGTGCGGAACGGATCACGGGGATTTCCAGCGATGATGTAAAGCTCTCACCGCCGCGCGTTGCAGCATAGCCCATGTTCATGATTGATTTATCCGGAAGCGAATAAAATTTCTGCCCCGAATCACCTAACTGATAGAGTTCAAGCGCATGCCATTTCGTACGAGGAAGCGCTAGCATTTCCTGCTGCCATTTTTGGAAAGCTCCCAGCGCGTCAGGGGATTTCTCAACGATTTGACGGTCCGCAGCAGCCACCTTGGCCAGTATCTCATCTGTGATCCGCTTTTGCTCCGGAGTCACCGCCGCGATGGATGTTTCACTGACTCCATTCAAAAACGCGAACATACCGAAATATTCATCGTGCGTCAGTGGATCGTATTTATGGGTGTGGCACTGGGCGCACTGGGCTGTTAGACCGAGCATTGATTTCCCAATCGCATCAATCCGGTCAAAAACACCCTCGATGCGGAACTGCTCAGGCTTGGCACCCCCCTCTTCGTTGGTCATCGAGTTACGCAGGAAGCCGGTGGCGATCCGGTCGTCTTGAGTCGCATTGGGAACCAGGTCACCAGCGATTTGTTTGATGACAAATTGATCGTAGGGCATGTTGCTATTCATTGCCCTGACCACCCAGTCGCGGTAAAAGTGATGGTAGCGCGGCAGGTCTTTCTCGTATCCGGCGGAGTCTGCGTAGCGTGCGGCATCAAGCCATTCACGCCCCCAGCGTTCTCCGAAATGTGGGCTAGCGATGAGTCTGTCGGCTTCTTTTTCAACCGGCTTGATGTTTGCCAGCTGCTCAAGCGTCGGTGGCAAGCCAGTTAGATCGAGTGAGAGTCGGCGCAGGAAAGTCTTTTCGTCAGCTGGCGGTGAGGGTTGGAGTTTTTCTTGCTCAAGTTGGGCGAGGACAAAGTGATCGATGGGATTTTTTGGCCACGCTGTGTTTTTCACTTTGGGAACTTCCGGGCGCTCGGGTGTCTCAAACGCCCAGTGTACTCCCCATTCGGCACCTTCATCAATCCACTGCCGAATCAAGGCAATCTGCTCAGGCTTGAGGGGTTTCTTTTTATCCGGCGGAGGCATGATCTCATCCGGATCCTTGTGCATGATTTTTTCAAGAATCAGCGAAGCTGCTGCATCACCGGGGACGATGGCCTCACCCGTATCCCCCCCTTCGAGAGCCTTTTCCCGAACATCGAGGCGCAGGCCACCTTCGACCGTTTCCTCATCAGGCCCGTGGCAGGCGTAACAATTCTCCGACAAGAT
>JBGCEU010000057.1:0-11760 GCA_045106535.1 Akkermansiaceae bacterium
ATTTTGAGGAATTCTCCAGTCACGGTTGCCGAGACCTTCCTTAATAAAATCACTATGTCCGGGAACATCATTGGCACTATTAACAGATATTTCGTCACTTGTACGATTTTGATGCCCGTCACCAAGCCTACCCCATTGGTAGAGATCACCATAAGCGGCTACATCCGCCGGGTTTGTGGCGACCTGAGTTGCTCCAAGATTACGATCTTTCCAGCATTTCCTCGCTGAAACTACTTCATCAGGTGCAGTGCAAGTCGGAGTGCTTGTTGTTGCAGGCACTGGGATCACGAGATACTTTTCAGCCGATGATGCAAGTGAGGGCATCAGAATAAACGCAGCCCCAACCAATAAACCGCTTATATTACACTTCTTGAACATCATCATCGCTCCTGTGCGGGTAACTAATATCTACATCTTACATCAGCCTATCCATTTTTTCAGACTGGTAGCCATATTTAGACCACAGATAGATTGATGCTTGCCTAACACATAAAACCTGAATGACTGCAACGAGTATAGACCTGTCGTTCGCTGCACCACCCAAAATTTACTCAGACCGCTGATTCAGTGTATGACTGCAGTTGTAGTCATTCGCAAACGTCGATAACACCTTCATTAGTTTAAACTTAAGATCATGGAAAAGTTATCTTTCACTGATGTAGTGAAATAGGATTCTTGGTATAACTTTAATGATTGAGGGCTGATATAAAAAAAGATGCCTGCATGCAAAAAAGTTTTTTAATAAGTTTGCCAATTATCCCATTGATAAAAACTTCTTTTCTAAGGTTTCATATGATCTGTCTATATATGACCCATTCTTTTTCAAAAACACCCACAGACCTACGCTTTCAAGATGTTGTACCAAACCAGTATCCTCGTCAATTGTACGTACAGCGATTTGAAGATCACCATGTCCAGCTTTTATTTTTAGTAAGTCATTTATAAGTTCTGAAACCGTAAAAGGTTGCATTTCAAATGCTTTTTCAGGATATTCCAAAAAAATTCTCCTTTCTTCTGTTAGAATAGATTGAGTTAAATGGAAAAAAAATAGCAAAATTATTTTCTTGAAAAAACAATTAATGTATATTTTTGATATTATCAGTATTATAATTTGTCTTGTTTGTGACTTCACTATGCATGGCAATTGGCTGAGCCAAATGTTAGCCCTATTGTGTTTGTTAAATCCACCAGAGTCTGCATACCACATAACCTGAATATTGGATCTTTGTTAAAATTGATCATTCTTCCTTTGTTTCATCTTTTCCAGCAAAATGCAGGTAAATGATTGTTTTATGTGTCATGAGACAATGTCTATGTTTAAATTATGTCTTCTTATATGATCTGTGAGCCTGTTAGATAATATTAAACCATTTCTATATACAACAGGGGAGACCTGGGTGTAATACTCACCGTACCTGAAGCGAAAAGAATGGGTGTCCTGATTGTGTATCTTAACCTGATAAAGCGATTCGGAAATATTGATTCTCAATGGCTTGAAAAAGCTTTTATATATAATAATGTACTCATCATCAATTTCAATTCTCCTCCATTCTATTATAGGCTTCATGCATATAACGGTGACCAGCAAAAAGAAATTTGCCAAAACCAAATCTACTAATGAGTTTGAATTCCAATAGTTGACATAAAACTTATAGCAGGCAATACTCGATACCATTATGATTACTACAACCATCCATGGGACTTTCTGATGATATATTTCTTTCATTGCCTTATTCTACTAATAAACGATATAGTGCAAGCTTAATCTTGCTCGCTTTTTTTTGGCTAACGCCTTGGGTCCGCCGACGAGGGGAGCGCTAGCGACTCGAAGGTCGGCTGCACCCAAATGTTAGCCAATATTTGTTTGCTATAACCACCAGGTATTGCATACTAGAAAATCCGGATAATGTATTTCATGTTAAAAATAATATTTTCTATATTTATACCCATTGACCTCTTTATCAGATTTCTTTAATTCCACATAAAGTTCATGCAACCTCAAATATCCTTCATCTTCTTTATCAGGGTATTCATTTTCATCATCTAAAACCATAGATAGTACATCAAGAATGCAATCCAAGTCCCAACTGTATAATGATACTGGCCTAACTCCTTTGTAATTATCAATTTTCGAGTCCAGTCCAAATGCCTCTATCATATGCCATGCATGTCTCTGCAATTCAGATAATTGTCTTCCTGATATTTTTATTCTTACTGGTATATCTCTTTTTCCGGGCTTCATCTTCGCTTTTAATTTTCTAGGCTAACATCGCTATTCAGCCGCCAAAAAAACGCGCATCTGCTTTAGGATCGACTGGAATCGCCTCGTTAGGTTTTTTCATTTTTCTGATCCTCGTTATTAGTTTGTTCCATGCCTATCCGGTTACTTCCCAAGGTCACTAAATATAGTGGTTTCCATTCCCCTGAGCAGAGCTCGCCATAAGTTGAATGCCCTGTGGAGAATAGTCGTTATACTACCCATAGTTGATTTGGGGATTAACCGGATAGGCATGGTTTGTTCTTAGTTACGAATTTACCAATCATCGTTAAATGCGGGAATCCCACTAACCCACGGTTCTGCTAAGATATAGCCAAGTTTTCCTCCGTGGAAATATTCCCACAATTGACGGATTTTTCCGTTTCAAGTTCTTTCATATAATATTGGTTGTCGTTATCTGACAAATATATCCAGCCATTATTGTTTATATCTAAATGGAAATCACCATCAGAAATTGAAACTTCTGGAAGAGTATTATCTAGAAATACATCATCTATCGTTTTGTTTAAAACCGTTTTATCCGGGTCTTTAGTTTCATTCCCCCACCGATCAGTGATTATGATAGTCATCTTTAGTACTCGTGCTTGTCATTTGCAGATATTGCGTATTATACTATTTGTCAAAATGATCTAGTTTCTTGATTAGTAGCTCTTTTTCTTTTTCAAATTTTTTGAGCTTTCTTTTGCAACTATTAATGCCTTTTTTAACTTCCTTCATTTTATGCTCTAACTCTTGTTTTTTAAAAAAGTTTTCGCCGTGCAATTCAATTGCTAAATCTATCACTTCTCTTCGTAGCAATCTGTAGTACGGATTTCCATGAGCATAATTTTCTTTGTACTGTAGTTTTCCTGCTCTCATCGCTTCGAATATTTCATGTTCTTCGAGATTAAACGCCTTACATGCATTTTTATGACTTAATGTTTCTCCTTGCTTGGTCCAGAGGGCTTGTGACACTGTGATTTGTCTCCGTATATTCTTTAAGCCTAGCAACAGTTTATTCAACAGTTTCTCGGTGAACTGAGATAGACAGTTCTGCATATCTCAGCTCAGTAGTGTCCAGATAGTATCTATATGTCTCAGATAAATCGAGCAGATTTTGGAAAAAATAGCCAAATTTAACGTGATGAAAGGCAAAAAGGGTAGAGAGTTGATTCTGACATGATCTCTCAATCACCGCTTGGAGTATTCAGCGCTCATTCAGCAGCCTCCAGCAGTCCCCGGCCATCAACCATCTATAGTGGCTATTTAGATTGCCTGCATCCAGGCAAACGAAAACCCCTGACGAGAGGGGCTTGAGCCAGTGAACTGACCCAGGAAAGGATCAGCTATAGATTCAAGTTGGTTCATTCATTTCAACACCTTCCAATCAGGGCAACAAGGTTGCTGCAACACCGGCGTTGGTATTGCGTTGCTCTCAGGAGCCCCCTTCTTGGGACTGTAGTGAAGTCTGAGGAGTATATTCAAATGATGCTGGGCGAATCACTTCGTGACCGGACTCTCCTCCCATACCTCACCAGCAAAAAGACGCTGGTGAGTTATTCCTTGTCGATCCCTTTCGCAAAATCAGCGTAGTCCAGTTGACGTATCGAGACCGGCAAATGAACATAATATTCCAGTTATCCGCAATCGATAAAACTGATTGTCCGCTGTCGCCGGATAACCAATATTATGTGTAAATTGCCTCAGCAGCAGCTTGCAGCATCTGCGCAGTGATCTGAATCCCTCATATGCAGCACGGATTCTGCTTGCCGATACGTACGCTGACCATTCTCTTCATATCAATAATCCTCTTCAATCAATATCACCATGCCGCCTTCAACGACGGCTATCGGGTTGCCTGTCTCTGCACAACAGATCCGCCATCCATTTCCTCGCTGCGTGCTGAGTGCATGACTCATCAGGGGTACGGGCTCGCCCTTGCGTTTCCTTTGCCATATCCACGTGATCGCCTTGGCTGCCTGGGCGAAGCTCATGCTGGCCATCTCGTGGTTGCTCGTTACTGATTTTCTCATGCCGCATCTCCATCCAGATTGATGATTGCGTCTTCGCTACTTGCCTCTGACCATGTGTCGCCGGCGCCTACTTCGATGATCCCTTTGATGTTGCATCCCGGAAATACCTTCTGGTATGCGCACTCGAATCCACTGCGTAACAGGCGTGCCGCTTCGTCTACTCTTTCGTCTACGGCAACCATGCATAGTTCATCGTAGACGTGATGCGATATCCGTATTCCGTCACCCATTCGCGCATCGATGTAGATGATCGCCAGCGCCAGGATCTCCCATGCAGTACCCTGGATCGGATGATTCATTGCGTGCGTGTAGATGTCATGATATTGGCCATCTCGATAGTGATCCGCCATGGAGTAGTGACGCGTCAACCGTGAGTATTCAGTTTCCGATTCGTCATACTTGTTCGTGTGTTTGACGATCGCTTTCTGCCAAAAGGTGAAATCCTTGTAGGTATTGTGAAAAGCGCTCTTTGCTTTCACCGCTTGCTCCATAGTCATGTTGACGCCGTAGCTCGCTCGCACGTATTGCTGCAATCCACGTGCACCACCTCCGAATAGCAGACCGAAGTTGGCGCCCTTTGCAGCAGTCCGATCTTCCTTCGTGATCACGTTTTCCGGCTTGCCTGTCATCTTGGATGCCATCAATCGATGGAGGTCTTGTCCCTGTTCGTACGCCGCGTTGATTACCGGATCTTCACTGAGCAATCCAGCAACTCTCAATTCCACTTGTGCAAGATCGCCCGTGACGAATTTGCATCCCTTGGGCGCACGGTAGATGTGCTTGAAGCCGCTTCGAGGGTTGTTCTGGATGTTCGGCGCTCGACATCCGTAGCGTCCGGATACCATCCCCGCGATCATGTAGCTCGGATACAGCTCTCCATTCACGAGGAGATCCTGCAGCTTGGGTCCGAAGTTCGCCAGGCGTGCCGACAGTGTCGTGTATTCGGCAAGCATTCCGAGGCTCGGATGATTCGTGATCCCGGTCAGGGAAGCATTGTCCGCTGAGAGATTCCCGTTTTTCGTCTTTCTCCATGCGTCGCTTTCATCGTCGGTCAGTTTGCCTTCGAGATACGCCTGCTTCTGCTTTACGCTTTTCGGATCATGCAGACCGTCATCGTAGAGGGCGGATTCCAGAGCTTCCACCTTGCGTGTCCACTCTTTGATCAGCACGTCATGGGCGTCGACATCCACGTTGATGCCGTGTGCTTGCTGCCTTACCAATGGGTACAGGAGATCCATCAAGAAGTCGTAGGTAGTCGTAGTACAGGCATCCTTTCTGATCATTTGCATGTATGCGATACGCAATTCGTAGGCGACCACCGCATCAAGTGCTGCGTATTGGATTTGCTCAGGTAGAAGCCGTTTTCGATTCCAGTCGGATACCTGCAGCGCCTTGTCCATTTCGACATCAAGACAGAACTCCTTTGCCGCATCAGCCAGGGATTTGCTTCTGTTTGAAAGTATGCGTCCCATCAGCATCGTGCATTCTGGATTGCTGAAATCGATCCCGGCATGGTGAAAGTGCTGCGCCTCGAATGCCATGTTGTGAGCGATAAGCACACTGTTCTTCAGCATCTCCATCCACGTGACGCTTCCGATTCGATGACAGTCGAAGACGTAGATCGTTTCGCCGTCGAAGAGCTGCACAAGGCGGATGGTCGAGATCTTCGGATTGAGTCCGGCTTGCGGGTGGTCTTCCGTTTTCCCTGTCTCGATATCGATTCCCAGCAAAGGCCTGTTTCTCAACTGCCCGGCGGTCGCTTCTGCAACTTCCAGCGTATCGATCATCTCGATCCGGTACGGCGCCAGATATTTCGTAATCGTCTGGAATTTCCGGATGTGCTCCTGGTTCTTTTTTCCTTTCAATCCATGGATCACTTCCGGGTCGACACTTTGATCCGCATCTTCGAGCGTGATGTATTCATCGCGTAATCGTGTCAGTAGTTCTTCAAATTCAATCATCATAATTCCTCAAATGTAATGTCCTACCCCTACCTCCAAAAACGTGGGTTAGCGGGTCAGGTACCTTTGAAACCGTTGCTACGCATAGGTTTCAGCTAACGCACCCTCTGGAGTTAGAGAGAGTTAGGTGGGTTAGGCAATCTCTAACTCACCTTACCTACGCTTACCCACGACCCTGTGTAAGCTGAAACGCAAGCCCCGTAAGGGTTTGCGAGGTGCCTTACCCGCTAACGCACTTTTTTCAGGGGTGGGGGGTCATAGTTGCTCACACACTCCCGAGATGTTCGGCGGTCGGAAGTGTGGCTTCTTTTCCTTCAAGTAACGCGTCGTTGAAATCATCCCCCAGCTTGAGCCTCATCGGTTTTTTCGGAAGCGTCTCCATGTTTTTCAGATATCCACTCTCGATCAGTTTTCCAATTTTGCGGCTAACTGTCTGTTGCGGTATACCCACTTCCCGGCCTATCGTTGCAGAGGTAATCTTGTGGGCGCCTTTGCCCTCTTTTTTCACCTCGTCAGGTAATACCGAATAGACGTATTTCAGAATAGCTACTTGCCCTGGTTCCAGAGTGTCGCTGGAGGAGATCTGCAAACTCTGAATGATCACTTCACGGACAATACGGTAGTCGTCGAGAGTCGCTATCAAACGCCCGTCGTCATCCGTCTCACGCGTCGCTTGATGGATGATTGCCGATACCATGATCAGACTAATGAGCTGCGTGAAGTCACGCCGTAGACGTACCGGCGCACGTTCGATTGCTTTTTCCACTTCGAGCATGAAGGGTATGACAACATCGTGAGAGCCCATGGAGATCCACTCGTGAAAATCGAGCCATTCTTCGAGCTTTTTTTCCTGAGCAGTACGATCCCGGGGGTTCATACTTTCTGCAGCGAGTTGCTGCATAATCGCTTTTGTCTGCTCCTCTGATTCGTTAGAGTATGCGGACACCATGCGTGTCTCATTTTCTTGATGGATATGGTCTGCTGTCGTCGTCAGAATCAATCCGGTCGGTCCCGTCTTTTCTATCACCCGGGTTACGAGTTTGTTCTCGTCATCTCTGTCGACCGTCTCATATCGGATATACCCCTCAGAAAGAAGCGTCCGTAAAAACATGGCGTACGCATCATTGTCATCGGCGCCATTGAGCTGAGACGCTTCGAGAATTACCAGCATTCGATGCTCAAATTTTTCCTCAGTGTAGATGAGACTTTTTGCAGATCCGCCTGTCAGCACGTGATACGCGCCCTCAGGGAACATCTTCAAAGTCTTCTGCGTCGTGAAGCTCTTACCACTTGCCGAACTCCCCTTCACCAGCGGGTTGACTGGATTTTCGAGTAATCGACTGGTAACCGCCAAGTAGGTCAGACTGGTGATTGCTTCTTCACCGACGACACCCCTTTCGTGCAGTGTCTTCTGCACCAATTCCATGATGTCAGGCGCTTCCGCGATATGCTTGATACGAGGATACATTTCGGCCCGTATTGCTTTGATTTCTGCAGGCGTCAACTCGTCTTCGTCGTCATCGTCATAATCGATATTTTTAGCAACAGGTGGAAGGTGGAGGTCGACATTCTTCTTGAGAATCCGCAGATCACATCCCCCCATCAACGCAGAGATTTTCTTCTTCTGCCTTTCGTATTCCGCATCATCCATTACACCTGCAACTTGAAAGTAAGCCGTATCGGCTATCTTCCGATTCGCCTTGTTGCGAATGCTCCATTCCCCAAAAGAGAGAAAGTGCGCTGAGTAATCATCCATGCCTTTTTTCGGATGATCTGCAGCATCCTCACCATCAGTCCACTTCAACGCTTCGACATCGACGATGTGAGTAGGGATCTCGTAGATGTTGCAATACGCTGCTACTTGCGCTGCATACTTGGCGCCTGGTTCGTCACCATCCGGAAATACGATTACCCTTTCCGCATCATCCAGAGAGGAGAGGTCCGATTCCAGCAGTCGACCGCTACCGCCAACAGACGTGACGCCGACGCAATCGAGAAAGCTATTCAGATGGTCAGCCACCTTCTCACCCTCTCCGAAGAGCACCGTGGTCCCCTTGCCGATCAGATCGCCGCGATACAGTGGATGCGGCCCTTGCGGCATACGCCATTTCCACTGCTGTTTCGACTTTAGCCACATCACGGGTTTGACGTCTTTGTTGCCATCCTCAAGTTCCACACGTTGCGTGTAGAATACAATCTCTCCTTTCGCATTGCGGTACTCATAGGTAGCCGTGACCGGGTTCATGTCGCTATCCATGTCAGGCGGCAATACGCCCAGCTCTTCCGGCTTGATTGGTTCGGCTGGAGGCGCTGCTTTTTTCACGATCTTCAGCGCCGGCGCTTTCTTCTTCTCCTTACCGGATGCGACAGTTTTTTTCCGATTAGTGAATCCCTGCTCACGTACGAATTTCGAGAGGTCGTTGATGTTCTTCTTCACCGTACCTCCGAAAAGGTAGCGATACAGGCCGATTAGATCTCCACCTTTGCTCCCTTCCGCATCGTCTGCGAACTCCGACCACTTGCCGGTATCGACATTGATCTTGAAAGAGCCATGCGTATTGTCATCACGGGTTGGATTCAGCGCCGTGTATTCACTGCCCTGCAACTCGCCATCCGGGAGCCATTCTCCGAGTACGAATTCAGCGTGCTTGAGAAGTGCTCGGTTGATGGATGCTGCTTGGAGAGGCCTTACGGCCCCTCCTGTTTTCTTGGTAGAATTGGTCTTCTTGTTCATGATCGATTACACCTTCATGCGAATGCGGGAAGCGATTGCCGCTTTGATTTGAGGATGGAGAGTTTTGGCCACAGCAGGGTCATGCTCTTCGACAGAATAGAAAATTGGCGTTGAGTGGTTGGTGATTTTCGGCTGACCACTCATCCCGTCATCGACGTGATAGAGACCCAGAACTTTCGGATACTTGCCATTCGCCTCGATCTCGATATCCAACTCTTTTCCGAGCAGGTCTTCCATCTCCCCAATATCGTCGAGTGCTTTCAGCATCTTCTGAAAATTACTGAAGACGCTCATCTTCAAAGGCATGGTCTTCACCACTTGTTGACCAGCAGCATTCTCGAAGGTGATCCCGCATGACTGCACTGGATCCTCCTCGGGGTTGTATGCAGTCTGTGCGCCTGTCTCGGCTACCTGCACGATGACGACCCGGTGATACCCGTCGCCAATAGGTGCGGCCTCTGTAGTCGCTTTGGCGGCTAGCTCGCGCGCTTTTTTCAAATTGAATTTAGACATTTCGCTATTCCTATAGGAGTAATGTGATTAAGAGCGATGACGGAGCCAGGTGATGAAACCCTCTTCGTCTATCAGGATTTTTGTGCCCAGCCGTGTGATGTGTGGCGCCAGGCCATTTTCATCGGCGTTGCGCACGTAATGACGCATGGAGTTCTCGGTGAATGACTTCTTCTCGGCGCCCTTGTTGAGCACTTCATTGAGTGCTGCGATAGTTCTGAATGGAGGCATAATGCGTCCCTCTTTCTAGTTAAGACCAACATCTAGCGGCGTGTGCTAGATCCCATGAGCGGAGGTTCGCATGGTTTCAAAATTCTCTCTAGACCCGCCACTTAGTGGTGTGACCTGTTTTTTCGGGGCATGAAAAAACCCGCTTGATAGCGGGTTTCTTTGGAGTGGTTTGAGAGTCATTTGTCTGGATCTGGTAGCTGTTCCCTGAGTATCTTCATTGATGGTTTGTTTCCCACGGTAGGGTTATTTTTTGGCCATACGCCATCACTAGCCATAGTCCTAGCTACTTTCCTCCGAGCATCATCCAGCCCGTATCCATCATCTATGTACAGCGAGAGGAATTGCGATTTGTACGGCTTCCATAGATCTGCCGTCGTTTTCCGGTTTTCTTCTGCCGCCCCTTTTGATGCGGCTCCTTTTGCTTCTTTCACCTCCAGGTATCTCCTGCACATCAGCGCCTGGTGATGAGCGTAAAGCGTACCGGCGTTCACCATTCCATTTGACATACCAGCCTGCAGCATCCGTTCCATAGCAACAGCGTCCGGAGAGGAGTCACCGAAGAGCGGAGATGGGTCGTCCGGGTCGTTGTCGTGGTAGTTGGCTACTTGTGGTTCCAGGTGATCACCTTCATCATCACAGATGACATCCTTTGGCACCTTGAGTTTTGAGAAGTCGATCATTTTTCACCTCCTAGCAACTTGTCCGCCAATCCTCTCACCAGTCCATGCGAGTGTTTTTCCGTCAAGTGCGAGTAGCGCCGTGTCGTCTGCGTACTTTTGTGCCCGAGTACTTCTCCTATTTCAAGTAGCGACGCACCATCAGCAGCGAGAAAAGAGGCACAACTGTGTCGCAAATCGTGCCAGTGAAAGTCCTGGATACCTGCTCTCCTCAACGCAGTGCTGAATGGTTTCTTGAGCTGGACGGGACTTTTACGCGTCACCCTGGACGGGAATACCAAATCGCTCTTACTGCTCTTTTTGCGCTCTCTCAGCAAGGGCACTACCTGCTCCACAATAGGAATGGTCCGATCGTCGGTCTTCGTATCGCGCAACACAATCATGCGGCGCTTCAGATCAATGGCGTCCCATCTCAGGTCCAATATCTCCCCTTGCCGTGCGCCGGTGGATATCGATAACAGGACAGCCGTATAGAGATCCGGGCTCGTTGAATCCCTGCATGCCGCCAGTAAGGCGCTCAATTCATCCTCAGATAAGAATCGTCGGCGGAGATTGTTCTCTGCGAACTTCTCGACCTGCACCATTGGCGATGCATCCATCCAGTGCCAACGCCGCACGCACGCAGTCATCACGGCTCCCAGGGTGGCAAGATACCTGTTTACCGTTGCCGGGGCTCTGCCGTCCCTCAGATCGTCTCTGATACGCGATATCGTCTCTCCTTTCACGTCCGAGAGATTCAAGTGCCCGAGCTGGTTATCCCAAAAATCCAAGTGCTGCCTGTAAGATCCTTGGGTGCTGCTTTTCTTTTCGGGGAGTACTTCGAGGAGATACCGGCCGATGGCCTGGTGCATGATCTTGTTACTGCCCAGGGATATCAACCCGGCATTCAGCTTCTCCTGCTCAACCTCCACCCTCTTCGCCCATCGTTTTGCATCTGATTGGGCGGTGAAGGTTCTAGATCGCTGTTTGCCGTGATGCCGGATCCGAGCTTTGTAATGGATGGTGCCATCCGCGTGTGCTATTTTTGTGATGGTTGCCATTGATTACCTCCAGTAATCAGGTGACAGAGGTGACCAGGGGGTGCAACCCTGGTTACTTCATTAACGTGTATTAGCTTATATTCACATCTCTTCGCATGAGCGTTCAATGGTACTCGATTTGGTACCTAATAGCAATTAATCGCCGTTAAAGCCTTTATTTACATGGAGGTAGTGCAGACTGTTAATCCGTTTGTCCCTGGTTCGAGCCCAGGTCGAGGAGCCAAATAAGCTACTGATTACATGGATGAAATCAGGCCGCAGGGCAGCAACGAGGCTCGCTGAAAAAGAGCCGATAGGTACCAAATAGGTACATCGGC
>JBGCEU010000058.1:0-46480 GCA_045106535.1 Akkermansiaceae bacterium
GATGGAGACAACTTCGGTCTCAACACACCCGCCGACACCAGCAACTTCTACCTCAAAGGCATGAATAGTGCTTCGTGGGGAATCAAGAACCGCATGTCACGTATCTTCAACCGCCAATCCGGTCGCACAGTGATGCTTGCATTCGACCACGGATTCCTCATGGGACCCACTTCTGGTCTTGAGCGTATCGATCTCAACATCGCACCTCTCGCCGAGGAAGCTGATTGCCTGATGGGTTGCCGTGGCATGATCCGCACATCCATCCCTGCGGAAAACACCAAGCCTATCTGTCTCCGCACAGACACCGGCACCACCATCCTCACAGAGATGAACCACAACGTTCTTATCTCTGAGCAAGACGCAATTAGCATGAACGTTTCAGCCATGGCAGCGATGCTCGCCATCGGTGATGCCGACACTGAGGCGTCCACCATCGCCAACTTCAGCCGCCTGGTTGATATTGGAAACAAATACGGCATCCCAGTCATGGGTGTGACCGCTGTCGGTAAGGACATGGCTCGCGACTCCCGTTACTTCGGCCTCGCATCCCGCGTATGTGCTGAGAACGGCGCGTCCATCGTAAAAACATACTACACCGAGGGTTTCGAGAACGTCGTGGCAGCATGCCCGGTTCCAGTCGTAATCGCAGGTGGCAAGAAGCTTCCCGAGCTTGAAGCACTTGAACTCTGCCACAACGCTATCCAGTGCGGCGCTTCTGGTGTCGACATGGGACGTAACGTTTTCCAATCCGAGGCTCCCCTTGCGATGATGAAAGCTGTTAAATCCGTCGTACACGACAACGCAACTCCTGCTGACGCATTCGACCTCTTCAACACACTGAAGAACGAGGCTTAATTCTAACCACAGCCCCGACTGGTCACACCGACTAGTCGGGGCTACTTTTTCTTTTCCCATGAATCACACAGACCGACTCGATCGCCTCAAGGCAGCCACTAGCGAAGCACCTCAGCTCAGCATCGGAACCCTAACAGGCGACATGATGAATCAAACAGGCGATGTCCAAACCTTGGAAAAGGCCGGCATGAACCTGCTTCATATCGATGTCATGGATGGCACTGTGTGGCCAAAAATCAGCGTAGGGTCTGGCTATGTTTCAGCCATTGAAACTTCACTACTCAAGGACGTCCACCTGCTGACCTCTCACCCAGAGAAACATGTCGCCGATTTCGCATCCGCTGGTGCTGACATCATCACCATCCAAGTAGAACACTGTGATGACGTCTCAGCAGCACTCTCAAGTATTCGTGAAGCAGGCTGTATCGCAAGTGCTGGGATCTACCCCACCACCCCTATCGAAGAACTACTTCCCCACCTTGAGCTATGTGACATGGTCATCGTTCTCTCCATCGGCCCTGACACAGGCAAGGAAACCTTTTTTGACATCGTTGCTGATCGCATTTCCCAACTTAAAAACGCCAAACCTGAGCTGATCTTAGCTGTCGACGGTGCGGTTAAAAAAGATAACGTCGGAGAAATCGCCGCGATGAATCCGGACGTCATCGCCACAGGCAGCGCCGTGTTCGACGGCGGCGATGTCCCCGCTAACATTTCCCAAATGCAGTCCGCTATTCAGCAGGCTTCCTAACACCCAAAACCTAACACACTAACACTTTTCATCATGTCAGACACATCCCAAATCCACGCCGGTAAAGTAGCCATCATCACAGGAGCCGCAGGCGGCATCGGTCGCGCCACTGCCGAACGCCTCCGTAACGATGGCGCAACCGTCATCGGCCTTGATATCAACCCCGCCATCACGGAGAACCTGACAGGCGAACGACTCTCCGGGAAAGTCTGTGACATCACCGATGATGCCCAGCTCAAATCAATCATTGATGAAGTAGCCGCCGAGCACGGCAGCCTAGACATCATCGTCGCCAATGCAGGTATCTTCAAAGCGGGCGAGTATATTGAAGAGCTTGGCGACATGTGGGATCTCCACATCAAGATTAACCTCACAGCTACCCAGAGGCTCTTGAAATTTTCTATTCCTCATTTGAAAAAAAGCACCCTCTCACCAAGCATCATCATCATGGGGTCACGGAACTTCTCCGCACCCGGCCCGGGAGCTGCTGCCTACTCCGTCACCAAGGCTGGCGTCACTCAGCTAGCCCGTGTAGCCGCTCTTGAACTCGCGGGAGATGGCATACGCGTCAACACCCTCCACCCCGATGCCGTTTTTGACACGGAACTCTGGACTGAAGAGGCCCTTCAAAAATCTGCCACTCGCTACGGCATGACGGTGGAGGAATACAAAACTAAAAACCTCCTTCGCACCGAAATCAAGTCCACCGATATCGCTCTCATGGTCAGCACCGTCGCAGGCCCAGCCTTCAAGGCAACGACCGGCTCACAGATCCCTATCGACGGTGGAAATGACCGCGTCATCTGACGCCGCTTTTCCTCGCGTCCGCCGGCTTAATATGGTATCAACATCCTAGATGTCCATCCGGCTTAAAATCCTCATCGCGCTCATCTGCACCGGTGTGGTTCCAGCCCTATCGTTCTGGCTATTTGCTGAGACAGTACTCAGGAAAAGTCGGATAGAAGAGGTTCACGACAAACTCCAGGTTTTTGCTGACCTGAAGGCTCAACGAATCAATGAACAGTTTCAGCATGATTCTGATAAAATAGCGCTGATCGCGAGCCGAACCCAGTTACGAAAATCACTGACTGATTACCTCAGCGAATCTGATGAAAGCAAACTAAAGCGTATTCAAAAAATTCTTTCTGATGCGGAAAGTTCAGTTTCCCAGTTCATGGACATCACCGTGACCACACTGGATAACACGGTTGTAGCAAGTACAGATGAGTCATTGATAGGCTTCAAATTATCTTCTAACGAGGCATTCCAAGCTGCAGTCAATGGATCCTACGGCTTTTCGTATGTCCTCGTTCCTGGCACCGATTCTGATAATACCGAAGAGGTGCAACAAATACTTTGCGGCCCCCTCATTCACGAGGGAAAACTGATCGGGGTGATCACAGTCAACGCTAACATCAATGAGACGTTCAACAGCATCAATGATAACGCAGGATTTGGAGGGGATGGTCGAACTAAGCTTGTCCGAATGGCCGAAAATAAAATCGATCAAAGTCTCGTTCCGCTCGCCTCTGCAGAACAAGGTGTAAACCTGCTTCTTAACAATGGCCAACAGCTATCCAAGCTGCCTCGACATTATCGCAACTATACTTTCGTCGATGCCCTAACTAAAGAGGAACACTTGGTAGCATACGCTCCTGTTAGTAAAACCAACCTTGCCGTATTTACTGATATTGATCGGGAGACAGCGCTCCAGCCTATCGAACAACTTGTTACATTCGGGAGGACAGTTGGTATTTTAAGCATTCTGGGAATTCTACTCGTCTCAGTATTTTTTGCACGAGCTCTCAGCCGCCCTCTCCGCAGAGTGGCTCACACTGCCAAGCGTATCGCAATGGGAGACATGGATGCACGAGCCAGAGTCACCACACATGATGAAGTAGGACTTCTCGCAATCAGTTTTAATCGGATGGCCGAGAAGCTCGTCAACATGAACCGCACGTTGGAGATGAAGGTCGAGCAGAGAACTGAACAACTTGAGAAAACTCAAAATCTTCTGATTCAATCGGAAAAACTCGAGTCGCTTGGGCGCATGGCGGCGGGGGTGGCCCACGAAGTAAAAAACCCACTATTTGTCATTCAGAGCGGCTTGGACTTTTTTGGCCTCACTTTGAAAAGAGAAGACGAACCTACGCTAAAAACCCTCAAGCTCATGGACGAGGCCGTGCAACGCGCCAATAGTATCGTCTTGGGACTGTTGGAGTTATCTCGCTCTGAGGAGTTTCAACTCAAAGAGGGAAATATTAATGAACTTGTCGATAAGTCGATCGTGCTCATCGATCACGGTTTAACTGAAAAATCTATCTACCTGACACGTGACTTAAAAAAGGAGATGCCCACCGTCCTGATGGATTTTCACAAAATGGAGCAGGTGCTTATCAACCTGTTAGATAACGCAATCCATGCTTCCCCACGGGGAGGAAGTATCACCATCAAGACTTTTACACAGCGATTGGCACCTGTGGAGCGAGATCAAGGTCTCCGTCACTTTGACCGACTGCGTGAAGATGATGATGTCGCCGTCATCGAGATCACCAACACAGGCCCCCCTATCCATGATGAGGATATGCGTAAGCTCTTTGATCCTTTTTTTACCACCAAACCCTCCAATGAAGGGACTGGGCTAGGTCTTGCTGTTTGCAAAACCATCGTGGATCTGCACAATGGCAGCATCCGCGTTGAGAATGTAGAAATCCCCGAAGGAGTTCGCGTTTCTATTATCCTGAAAATCGATACTTGAAAATTCAATCCTATAGCACAAACACTAACACTCATGGAATCCACACCTCCAGAATTAACCAAGGTTCTCATTGTTGACGATGAAGAAGCCATTACCCAGATGCTGGAGCTGAACCTCACAGCTACTGGAAATTACGAAGTGCTCACCACGAATGAGTCGCTGAAGGCAAAGCAATTGGCATCCGAGTTTCTTCCTGATTTATTATTACTCGATGTCGTGATGCCTGGACTTGACGGAGGCGATGTACTCAGAGAAATCCGTTCGATTCCCGAGCTCTCACAGGTGCCCGCAATCATGGTGACCGCACTGGTATCAAACATGGAAATCAACCAGGAGGATGTGGTTGCCACGGGTGACTGCGTCATGCTGCCGAAGCCTGTTCGCCTCGCCAAGCTGGTTGAAACCATGGAGATGGTACTTGCGGGAGAACTTTAAGCTATTGATTACGAATGGGTAATAAATCCATTCAATCTCTAAATCTCTTGTTTAAGAGTTCATCCCCACTCTCATTTCCTTAGTCAGGGATGTCACTTCCCTACCTATTTATTGAAATAAAAGCCCCTAAACATTGTATAATATACCACTCATGAAAAAACACTTCTCCCGTCTGTTACCAGTAGCTTGCCTTGCGGCACTGTCATTGCATTCAACAGCCATTGCCCAGCCTGCCGACCATCTTGTTTTCCAAGGAAGCGGCGCGGGTAAAGACAAGCACATCGTTCTCCTCGCTGGTGACGAAGAATACCGCTCAGAAGAAGCTCTTCCCATGCTAGGGCAGATGCTCTCCAAACATCATGGATTCAAGTGTACTGTTCTCTTTTCCATGAATGATAAGGGAGAAGTCGACCCTAAGAATCAGAAAAGCCTCTCGAACCCGGCAGCGCTCGATTCTGCCGACCTCATAGTCATGTCCTTGCGTTTCAGAAACTGGAATGACGCAGCGATGGAGAAGTTTGAAAAAGCGATTCAGCGTGGCACTCCCATCATTGCATTGCGCACATCCACACATGCCTTCAAATTCCCTAAAAACAGCAAGTGGTTCAAATATTCATTCAATGCCAGTAAAGAAACAGGATGGCACAAAGGATTTGGCCGTCACGTTTTAGGAGAAACATGGGTAAACCACCATGGGCAGCACAAAAAAGAAGGTTGTCGCTCTGTTGTCGAAGATGCGAATAAAAACCACCCTATCCTCAATGGTGTTGGCACCATTTTTGCCGAGTCCGATGTCTACGGCACAAATCCACCGTCGGATGTCACTATTCTACAGCGCGGACAAGTCACCAAGACACTTGACCCCAAGTCGGAACCAGTCGCAAAAAAGAACAATCCTATGCAGCCTCTGACGTGGATTCGGGAATACAAGAATGCCTCGGGTAAAACGAACAAGATTTTCACGACCACCATGGGTGCCGCCAGTGATCTGGACGACGCTAATCTCCGCCGCCTCGTAGCTAACGCCTGCTTCTGGGCACTGAATCTAGAAGTCCCGAAGTCTGCCAAAGTAGATGTTCCGGCTTCGTATAAACCCACATTTTACGGCTTCAACACCTTCAAAAAAGGAACCAAGCCCGCTGATCACATTCCAACTGACGCTGCCCCTCAGCCAGCAGGAGCAGAAGGTGCAGCAGTCAAACCTGCCACTGCGCCAACTGCACTCTCGATAAAAAAAAACGGTAGAATTGCGATCATTGGCGCGGGACTAGCCTCGCGCATGATGAAATACGGTCACTTTGAGACCGAACTCCAGCTCCGCTACCCAGAGCACAAACTGACCATCCGTAACATCGCGGATGAGGGTAACACTCCCGCATTTCGTCCACACCCCGGAAGACCTCAGCAGCTTGCTTTTCCGGGTGCCGAAAAACATTTCGAAAACTACGCCTCTGGAAAATCAGGTCCATGGACGTCTGGTGCAAAAGGCCATTTTGAAACACCCGACCAGTGGCTCACTCGCCTCGCACCAGACACGATTATTGCATTCTTTGGCTTTAACTCCGCGATGCGTGGCAAAGGCGAAGTAGACCGCTACAAAAAGGAACTCGCGGCGTTCATTGACCACACTCTGAAGCAAAAATACAATGGCGAGCACGCACCCCAGCTCGCTGTCGTCTCCCCAACCGCGATTCAAGATCTCTCAGCGACACACCACACGCCTGATGGTAAAAAACAAAACGAGTTACTCTCCATTTACACTTTAGCATCACAGGAAGTCTGTGCGGCTAAAGGTGTGCTTTTTATCGACGCTTTCTCACCATCCAAAGCCGCTTTCGATGCCACCAAACAAGCACTTACTGTAGACGGCGCGCTTCTAACCAGTGACGGCTATCAATGGCTGGCTGGTCGACTCGCAGATGACCTCTACGGAAAAGCCACAACCAACAATACCCACCGCGAGCTTGTTCACGCCGCTGTGATGGAGAAGAACTTCGTCTGGCACAACCTCTTCAAGATTCCAAATGGTGTGCATGTTTACGGCAGACGCTACAAGCCGTTCGGCCCACAGAACTATCCTGACGAGCTTAAGAAACTGGCTGAGATGACAGAGATTCGCGATCACGCTATTTGGCGCGCACTCGAAGGTAAAAAATCCGATCTGAAAATTGCAGATGCCAAGACGCACAAACTCCCTCCTGTTCCCACCAACTACAAGCCATCGAAAAAGAATGGTGAAACCCGATACCTCAGTGGCACAGATACTTTGAAACACCTTGCGGTTCCTGAGGGCTACAAAATTGAGCTTTTTGCCGATGAAAAAATGTTCCCCGAGCTGGCGAACCCTGTGCAAATGTCGTTCGACAACAAAGGCCGCCTCTGGGTCGGCTGCATGCCTTCATACCCACACTGGCGCCCAGGCGATCCCAAGCCGGCTGATAAGCTGATTATTTTCGAAGATACCAACAATGATGGAAAAGCCGACAAGCGTACGATCTTCGCTGATGATCTGCACCTCGTGATCGGTTTCGAGCTCGCCAAGGAAGGCGTCTACGTTTCCCAAGCTGATTCTGTTATCCTTCTCACGGACACAAACGGCGACGATAAGTATGACACCAAGGAATACCTGATTAGCGGCTTTGACGATCACGATACCCACCACGCGATCTCTGCATTCTGCGCCGATCCATCCGGTGCGATCTACATGGGTGAAGGTGTCTTCCTTCATTCCAATGTAGAAAGCGTTTATGGCACCCACCGGGGAACCAATGGTGGACATTTCAGATACAATCCCAAACGCCGCCATCTTGAGCGCACCGCGCAGCTCCGCATCCCTAACCCATGGGGAACCGCCTTTGACAAGTGGGGGCAGAATTTTTTCCTACACACATCCGGCACCAGCCTGAACTGGATGGCACCGGGCACCGTCAAGCCCCGCTACGGCCAGGGCATGCAAGCATCGAAAAACCTCGTCACTTCAAACCAAGTCCGCCCTACATCGGGTCTTGAGTTCGTTTCCAGTCGCCATTTCCCCGATGATGTCCAAGGCGACATCCTGTTAGGAAACGCCATCGGCTTCCTCGGTATCAAGCAGCACAAGGTCGAGGAAGACGGCACGGGTTACAAACTCTCCTACCGCCAGGATTTACTCAAATCCAGCGAAGGCAACTTCCGCCCAGTCGACCTCGAGTTTGCACCCGATGGATCACTCTACGTGATCGACTGGTCAAACGTGCTCATCGGACACATGCAGCACAATGCTCGTGATCCACATCGCGACCACGTACATGGCCGTATCTACCGCATCACTTACCCCTCCCGCCCTCTGGTCAAGCCATCCAAGGTTGCTGGAGCATCGATCTCAGAGCTTCTTGAAAACCTCAAGGTGTATGAAGACCGCACACGCTACCGCACACGCCGCGAGCTTCGTGGTCGTGACACCGCAGAGGTGCTCGGCTCTATCAAGAAATGGATTGGCGGTTTGGATAAAAATGACCCTAACTACGAGCACTACCTGCTTGAAGCCCTATGGGTCACCTGGGGGCATGACAAGATTGATCAAGGTCTACTCAATCAGCTACTGACATCCGAGGATCACAGAGTTCGTTCCGCCGCCACTCGTGCAGTGCGATACAACACCCACCAGCTTGCCAACCACACTGAGCTACTGAAAAAATCCGCGGCTGATAGTCACGGACGCGTGCGAATGGAGGCAATGACCGCCGCCTCATGGCTGCCTAAAAACAAAGGCCTAGCCATTCTCGACATCGCCGAAAAAACAGGTGTTGATGCCTGGACAAAGAACACCGTGCAGTTTGCTCGCGCCGTGCTAACCAACAGCTCTGAGCCTGAGCCAGAACCCAAAATCAATGTCCCTCCACATCTCAAAGGTTCTGATGCGTTGGCATACAAGAAAGGCTACGAAATCTACCATCGTGATGCACACTGCGCTACCTGCCACCAAGCCAACGGCCTCGGTCTGCCTGCTGGCGGTTTCCCACCTCTCGCTGAAACCAAGTGGGTGAATGAGGATATAGACCGCCTCATCAAAATCACACTCAAAGGGATCAAGGGACCGATCACGGTGAAAGGCAAGCAGTTCAACGGTGCGATGACTCCGTTTGGCGGACTACTCAACGATAAGGAAGTCGCCGAAGTCCTCACTTACGTCAAGAATAGCTTCGGCAACAAGTCAGGCGTCGTAAATGCGGCACGGGTCAAAAAAGTCCGCGCTGATTCGGAAAAAATGCCCCCCATGCCGGACGCAGCGGATCTTCTCAAGCAGCACCCGCACAAATAATACCTGTAATTGCACAGACATATCCAGACCGACCGAATACGGCTCTATCTTTGACTCCTGATATATTCGCGCGGAGTACACATGGCATGTGATTTGAACCAACGTGAAAATTGGGACAAATGCATGAAACCAAGATCCATGGCCACTTCTTTGGATCTGATATCTGGAGTGCTCAGTAGTCGCATGGCATAATCCAGTTTGATATCGTTACGAAATGCGGCTGGAGTCTTACCAATCTGCTGCTTGAAGAGACTGCCCAAATAGCTTGGACTCATTCCCACACGATGCGCCAGCTCGCCTAACATAATGGGTGCATTGAGGGGGTGCGCCTCTAATATCCTAACCGCACATAGCACCCGCTCATCCTGACCGTGTAACAACGCGGGCATGATGCCTTTTTCGCTCAGGGTTTGAATCAGCGTTTTCATCCATACCGCCAGAGATGCCTGAACTTCGAGATAGCTTTGATAGGAAGTCATTTCATCCTTCGCATTCCAAGTGTCAGGCGCAATCCGATCCATCAGTCGGGCTATTTTAAGTGCCTGCTTTTCAAGAAGTGGACAACTCTCAGCAAAAATGACGCAACTCAATCCGTTTCCGATCAAAGGCCGACCGTCAGGCCAATTTGCCTCAAATGCCACTGACAACAAATGGACATCATCACTCAGCCTCTGCGTGCGTTGCGTAGGTTTAACGATGAGCCACTCACCTGGCTCCGCACGGAGAAGTTGTCCGTCGTGCTCGACTTCAACCCAACCTTTCCTGACCAGCAACGCGGAGCTGTGTTTAAAATCAGTGTATTCCTTGTTTCGCCTGATCCCTTTTCTGGCACGTGCGTCCGAAGACAGCTTTCTCTCGTCATCATAGCTCCACAGCAGGTGCAATGATAAGTGCAGCCAATCCCGATAGTGGAGCTGCGGTATTTCAAGTAGTCTCGCCATAAACAAAACCATCCTAAAAAAAGTATTTTTGTCAACTTTATCGTCAACTACCCGTGTATCAAGAACACCATGCTGCTGAGAGGCAATCAGTCACTTACACTTTTTCGCCTTTTACGAACCCCCTTGGCGTGACTCCTGTGCGACGCTTGAACCACTTCGAAAAATGCGACAAGTAATTGAAGCCAAGTTCTAGGGCGACCTCTTTTACCGAGGTTTTTGGCTGAAGCAATCGGTGACGCGCGTGCTCGATCCGTAGCCGGTTCCAGTATTGCACAGGAGTGGTTTGCAAATCACGACGAAACAGGCGAATGATGTGGTTTGGGCTCAATCTCACATGTGCTGCTAACTGTTCGGTATTCAAGTAGTCGCCGAGATCCGCCGCATGCATCTGGTCAAGCGCTGCCCGCACACGCGTATCAATACCACCGTGCCCGGAATGGGCAATACCATGGTCGCGGAGAATACCGGACAGTGCGATCAACCACTGACTAAGCAATCGCTCCAATCTTAAAAAAAGTTCAAAATCCACCTCGTGATCACGTGCATCCCAGGTATCTGGATTGACCCGCTTCATGGCGTTGAGAATGGGGCGCACCCGCTTTTCCAGCACCAGGACTTGCTCCGGATTATTCACCACCCTGCTCAGACCCTCGTCAAACAAATGGGAGCCGTCCGGCCAACGCGCATCAAAGGCGATGGATATCATCCGCGCATCTGCGGAAAACGTCTGGATTCTTGACCCTGGTCTGACGATCAGCCACTCGCCCGGCGTGGCACGGTGGCTCTCCCCGTCATGTTCAACCTGCGCCCACCCCTCCCTCACGAGCCATGCTCCGCTGTTGGTGTAGTTCTCGGACCGCAACACCCCGCCAGCATCGGGGTGGCCGGCAGCCACGGGCTTATTGTGACACCACAGCAGATGAATGTTCAAGTTAAGCCAATCACGGTAGCGCATCGGTTTTCAAAAGGTTCAGAATAGTAAATCAGGGGTACCGAGTATAACTTCCGATGAAAGTTGAGCAATCAAAACTGGTGGATCTTTTTGTTGTATGTCATCTCCAAAAAACACACTTAGCGGTCATATTGTATAACTTTTTGATCAAATTTTACCACCATATATAGTTTACTCTATATCTCCTAAGAACTTAAAAACAAGGAGTTCAAAGACCTCTCACCTTTTCGCAGAGGCTTACTCTACAAACACAACTAATACTACAAATGAAAAGCAAAGCATATATCCCCACACTATTAGCCACAGCACTCGCCAGCGCACAGCTCGGTTCTGCCGCCACCCTTGCTCTAGGCGCGACGGATAACAGCACAATTCGGGTAGGACTGGGTAATCAAGGAACCAGCGCAATCCTTTTTGCTGGTGACACGGCTACTGACGATGACTTTCTCCGCACAGCAGTGGCCTTCGATCTGAGCAACCCACTCCTTACCGGTGCCACTATCAACAGCGCGACGCTGACATTTACTGCTCGGGATGCCGATAGCAGCAGCGCAAATGGCACCATCACGCTCGATCTGCACCAGCTTTCATCCTCATTCACTAACGACGGCGTGACTTGGACGAGCCGTAACGGCACCGACAACTGGATCACGGCAGGCGGCGACTTCGGCGCAGCCTTGGCCAGTACCACGGGAGATCCAGGAACTACAGCCCCAGGTGATACATTCAGCTTCTCAAGTGGGAGCCTGGCAGGTGCCGCAGAATCATCCATCGGTGGCTCGTTTTATCTACTAGCAAAAACCGATTCTGAGAATAATGACAGTACCCGCAGGCTCTTTCGGTTCGCCTCATCAAGAAATACAACCAGCGCACCCGGCCCGGTGCTGACAATTGATTACACACCGATTCCCGAGCCCTCGACGGCTCTTCTCGGTGCTCTCGGAGGTCTGTTCCTGCTGCGCCGCCGCCGCTAATTTAGACATAAATTATCCCTAAAGGAATAGCCGCAGTTGCATCATGTGACTGTGGCTTTTTTCTTCTACCCACCCTGGTAAGCACCTCGTTTTTGTTATCTATCGAAAGTCCAATTCTCATCATCTAATCAACCGAGTTCCATGATGAAAATCATCCCTCTTATCCAGGCAGTCATCTTCCCCCTAGCGGCACTTTCTGTTCATGGTGCCGAGGTCAGCTATGATCTACAGAATGTAAACCTGACGCCCACAATTCATTTCACGGGAACACCGGGTCGTGCGTATTCGGTGATGTCGTCCAGTGATTTGACGATGCCACTCTACCGCAAGCACTGGTCGATGATCCAGACAGGAACCATTGGTGTGGGCGACACCGTGGCGCAAGATCCGGATGCAACGTTGTTTCCAAGACGCTTTTATGTAGTGACTAATTCCACGATACCGAAAGCACGAATTCTTTGCCTTGGGGACTCGATCACCGAAGGTAATTCCAATATGGTGGTCTATAAAGGTCCGCTTTATGATAAGCTCGTTGCGGCGGGCTACCGATTTGGATACGTGGGATCAAGGGCGTCGAGCTACACCACTCCATCCGGTGACACCGTCTCCCTCAAGCACGAAGGTTACAGCGGCAAGAACTGCACTCAGGTGGCAAGCCTCTTCGCCACCAGTTCTGCAAAGTATCCGGCTGACATCGTGATCATTCATTCCGCACATAACCTCAATATTGCCGGGGAGGTTCTGGACGCGGCGGGTGAGGCGGCCATCGTCACCACGGTGGAAACCGCCACACGCTCGATGATCCAGACTGCCCGCGCCACCAACCCCAAGGTGCGAATCCTGCTGGCGAAAGCCATCACCAGTGGAAAACTTCCCAAATACTCCTACATCCCTGCGGTCAATACCCGCATAGGAGAAGTTGCTGCTGAACTCAACACAGCGGCACAGCCGGTCATCATTGTCGATCAGGCAAGCGGCTTCGATTGGACGACTGACACGACCGCCGACAGAGTACACCCCAACGCATCAGGCGGCGAAAAGATGGCGCAGAAATTTTTCGCCGCATTGGTGCCGCTGTTGGAATAACACTCGCATGCTCCGCCGCTGCCCAAATTCAGTAAAATAACAGACATGCAGAAAATCATTCAGCTAATCATCGGATTGGCTTCGGTCTCAATGACGGTTGTCTCTTCCATAGCCACGGCCGCACCTCAGGCAGGTACGGAATACAAACTCGTGCGTAAAGACGCAGACACCGTGACTATCTTCAAGTCGGGCACTGGATCGGTGGAGCTTGATATGCGTTTCTCCATCTTTTTTGCAACTCAAGCGCCGGAGCTATCGTTACGAAATGCGTCGATCAAAGGTGTTAAATACACGGTGCCTACCTGGTTCAACAAAGCTCTGAAGAAATCCGACAGCTCGATCAAGCAGGTAGACGACTTTCTTTCTGTGGGTGACGGCTTTGATCCCAGTATTCAGAAAGGTTCAAAAGCCAACCGCACAGCAGACCTATTCAAGTCTGCAGCCAATGTCACCCTGTCCGCAACCCAATCACTGAAGACAGCGACAGGTTTTAAATTCAGCTTCCCCAAGCATCCGATGTTCACCTTGGAAACTGAGATTTCACTGCCGGACACTGGCGAGCCTCCGGTGCTGTCCTATCGGTTTACACCCAAAAAATCTGGCTACTACTCGGTAGGTTATGTGGGTGCCCCGTCCCATAAAATCGCGGATGTGGAAGACATTTGGCAGCCTCTGATTTGGCAGGAGAAACGGTTTCCAAATACCAGTTTCATGACACTTGCCTTCCGCTGCCCAATTCCGACCGCTCTCCTAACGCATAAGGGGGTTACGCTGGGAATGGTGGTCGATCCGGATGAATTTCCCTTTGATGAGCTGCCCGTTCTCAAGAATTCCCGCTTTGGGGTAGCACTGCGAAACCGGAATGGGCTTGCCCAGCCGATGACCTTCGCTCCCGCACTCGGATCAGTCGGATCCAAAATGCCAGCCAATCAAACTTTCGAATTCAAACTGCGGCCAGTGCTCGTCGAGGGCAACACGGTGGATGCCTATGCCCACATCGCAACCTCGCTTTACGGGTTCCGCGACTACCGCTCGAATGCGATCGGATCACTGAACCAGACACTGGAAAACATGGCCGATTACGGCATGAGTAAATGGAGCCGCTTTCATATTGATGAGAAGGGCTGCAGCTATGCCACAGATGCTCCTGGCGCGGTCAAGAACGTATCTTCGCTCAATCCGCTGGAACTCGCCATCATTATGGATGATGAGGAGATCTTCGACAAACGTGCTTACCCAGTGATTGAATACATGCTCAGTCGCGGCAAGTTTCTATTTACAACCAATCGACAACAAAAAATCCAGTCACCTTCCTACACACTTAGCGGCCCATGTGCCCCGATCAGCGAACTGGCGACACTCTATAATGTCTTCGGCGGCGGCACGACTGCGCTGGTCGACCTTGCCAAGAAAGAGTATCAAGGCAGCCGCATCCGCAATCTTGAGGCCTCTCAAAAAGGCCAGACATGGCCAAACGCAATGGCTTTATACAAGATGACTGGTCAGCAGACCTATCTCGACTCTGCCATGCGTGGTGCTGATCGATACATTGAAAAACGCATCACCACAGCTCAAACGAATTTCGATGATCCGTTTGGCGAGAGTATGTTCTTCTGGACGCAATATAATCCGCGCTTTATCTGGCTTCTGGAACTCTACGAACTCACGGGGAAACCGCGCTACCTAAAAGCCGCACAGAAAGGTGCGCGCCGCCTCACCCAACAGGTGTGGATGTCCCCCAAAATCCCAGAGAAAAACATCACGGTCAACCCGAGCGGAAAAGCGCCACTATACTATTATCTAAAGGGTAAAGGACACAAGCAGATGCGCGCCTCGAAAGAATCCGTGCCCGCTTGGCGCTTATCCACCATCGGACTGACCTGTGAATCCAGCGGCACAAGTGCAGGGCATCGAGGCATCTTTATGGCCAACCACGCGCCCTGGCTGATACGTATTGGTGCATTGTCGGATGATGATTACCTACAGGCGGTGGGACGATCTGCCATTGTGGGGCGTTACATGAATTTCCCCGGCTACCACGTCAACACGGCGCGAACCACAGTCTACGAAAAGCCCGATTACCCGCTGAGGCCGCACAAGGAACTGAGTGTCAACTCGATGCACTACAATCACATTTGGCCGATGATGAGCATGGTTCTGGACTACCTAGTCAGCGAAACCGTGGCGCGATCCGATAGTGCCATCGACTTTCCATCGCAGTTTATCGAGGGCTATGCCTACATGCAGAATAAATTCTATGGCGCGCAAAAAGGTCGCTTCTACGATGCGAATGACGCCATTCTCTGGATGCCAAAAAAACTACTAAAAATTGACAGTCCAGAGGTCAACTACATCGCCGCGCGTGGTGAGAACTCTCTCTATCTCGCCTTGCTCAATGAATCAGATGTGGCGATCACAACCAAGGTGGCCTTGAACGACAAGCTAGTTCCCCGTAGCTCCTATCCCACACGTATTCGTCAGGGAAATGAGCCTTTCAAGTCGGCAGGCACAACCGACGGAACAATGACCGTCACCATCCCCGCCCGAGGGCTGACGGCGGTGGTGCTCGACAACTGCCGGATCACTCCACGCTTTCAAAAGAAGCTGATGGGGGTCGGAGCAAAAGATGCGTGGGCCAAGGGGCTCATCGAACTCAAGGAACCCCAGGGGCGTGCGATGATTCTCAATCTGGGTCGAGCCACCAAGAAAGTTTTTATCTATCTGACCGATGATGCCACTACCTTCAATGAGGTTCGCCTCACTTATGATATGGGACAAGGCAAGGTGACAAAAATCGACAAGAACTTTCCCTGGGAATTCACGCTACCACTGGATGCCTCGGTCAACCGATTGAGCTTTTCCCTGTCCGGTCTGAAAAAAGAAGGTCAGTTTCAATCAAGCAAAACTTATCAGCTTTCCAAAGATTAGGTATCCAGCCACGAATTATTGATCATGAAAACAATTCACCATTCTAACATTTGTTACTGGAATAGCCATGGTAGCGCCTTTGTGCTGATCGCTTCTTTGGTAGTAGTGTTCGCACGTGTTGATGCCGGAATGGTGGCCCAGCCCGCCATTCCCGAAGTCCCAGCCAGCAAAACCTATCAGGTGTCAGTGGATGGTATCACCATACCAGTCAATGACGAGAGCTATTTCGATTTCCAAACTGCCTTCTTTTCCATGGATAAGCCAGTTACAGTTGAGGTGAAATTTCTCGGTGAAATATCCTACACATCAATCCATCCCCTGCGTCACGGCTTTACGCCGAAAGTGGCGGGTAACACGATCTCCTTCACACTAAAAAAACCACTGAAGCTGGTTATCAAGGCCAAAGGATCTCTACCTCTCGCGCTCTGCGCCACTCCTCTTGAACGAGACGCACCTGATGCCAAAGACCCTAAGATTATCTATTTCGGCCCTGGGGTGCATGAACCTGGGCTAATCAAACCGGTCACTGGCCAAACCGTTTATCTCGCTCCCGGCGCTCTGGTCAAAGGCCGTATCGAAGTGCGCGATGCCAACAACGTAACTATTCGTGGACGCGGAACTTTGGATTCTCGTGGCTTTTCAATCCGTAAGCAGAAAACCCACGCGATTCTGTTCGAGCGATGCGATGACGTGCATATCGACGGTATCGGTATTCGTGGCGGCAGCTGGTGGATGACGCTGTTTCTTGTATCACACAACGCCTCGACCACCCACCTCAGCCTTCTTGGAAAATCAGTCAACACCGATGGTATAGACATCGACGGGGTAAGGAATTTTATCGCCCGCGACTGTTTTATTCGCTGCGAAGACGATGGCTTCGGATGGCATGCCGTGGATGCCGAAGCCAACGGTGAGCCCGCTACAGAAGACTGTCTCGCCGAGAATTGTGTAATCTGGAACACGAGTGCTGGCAACGGTCTGCGCCTTGGAGCCTCGATGGAAACCAAGTTATTCAAGAACATCACCTTCCGTAATATTGACGTGCTCATGCACGCCGGTTCCGCCATCTACAGCGACTACTCAGACTGGGCAACATCCCGCAACATCAGCTTTGAAAATTTCTTCATCGAATCGCGCGGGCAGAAAAAGAAGCCGGCCATCAAGCTTTACATTGCCAAGACCAGATACAGTAACAAGACCGGGTTCCGCGATGAACGCGGACACATCGACGGACTGCACTTTATCAATGTCCAGTCCGTTGGTGGCGGGATCAGCCTGCAAGGCTATGATGCCGAGCACCTAATCGAGAATGTCACTTTCAAGAACTGCACCATCGGCGGTGACCCAGTTGATAGACTGGAAAAAATCAAGACCAACAAATTTGTTAGGAATATCAAATTCAAAACGACGGACTAACTCCCCTATTCCTGCTGCCCTCATTCACAAACACCATGCACACCGCCGACTGGACAGTCCTCATCGCATACCTTGCCGGCACGGTGCTCATGGGTATCCTGTTAGGAAAACTGGTCAAAAATTCATCAGACCTCTTCAGTGCAGGTAGTGAGTCCCCATGGTGGGCAAGCGGTCTAAGCGCATTCATGACGATGTTTTCTGCGAACACCTTCGTGGTCTGGGGAAGTATCGCTTTCGGACTGGGCATCGTGGCGGTGATGATCAACCTGATGTATGGAGTTGCCGCACTTTTTGCGGGATACTTCATCGCGAGTAAATGGAAGGGCATGGGGATAGAAACTCCGGCCGAGTATGTGAGGCTCCGTTTCGGCAAAGGGGCACTGCATTTTTATACCTGGTCGATGATGGTGCTGCGAGTGATCGGCACGGCTGCCGCACTATATGCACTGGGAAAAATTCTTGTGGCTCTGATGCCACTGGGCGAAGGAAACCCACTGCGTGACCCTGAGACAGGCAACCTGTCCCTACGCTACGCAATCCTTATTTTCGGCAGCATCGTCGTGCTCTATACCATGATCGGAGGTCTCTGGGCGGTCTTGATGACGGACGTGCTTCAGTTCGTCATCCTGAACCTGGCAGTGCTTCTCGTGGTTCCCCTGGCACTCGGGCGAGTAGGAGGAATCGATGGATTTATCGCAGATGCGCCGGAGGGTTTCTTCAACTTGGTGAACGAGGCTGAAGGATACACAATATTTTTCCTATTGGGCTGGGCGGCCATCCACTTTTTCATGATCGGAGCCGAGTGGGCATTCGTGCAGCGCTATCTCTGTGTCCCCACCAAAAAAGACGCCCGCAAGAGCACCTACCTTTTTGGCATCCTCTATCTGGTCAGCCCTATCCTCTGGCTGCTGCCACCAATGATTTATAAGATCATTGATCCTGCTGCCGACCCTGAGCAAGCCTACATTTTATCTTGTAAAGCAGTGCTGCCTATTGGCATGGTGGGGCTAATGCTGGCCGCCATGTTTTCCGCCACAGCCAGCATGGTGAGTTCGCAACTCAACGTTTTTTCCGGAGTGCTTGCGAATGATATTTACAAGCCCTTGGCGAAAAAAAAGGACGATCGCACCATGGTGATTGCGGGACGGGTTTCCACGGTTTTGCTCGGCACCTTGCTTATTGTCATTGCCTTGGAAATTGAAAAATACGGGCAGGTCAAGGATCTGATCATTAGTATTACTTCCCTGATGGTGGTACCCCTGCTTGCCCCGTCGCTGTGGGGATTGTTCAGCCGTCGCATCAACGGTAAAGCCGTCTGGATCACCGGCTTGAGCGGCTTCTGTATTGGCGCGATCATTCGCTTTGGCTTCGGAAAAAATGGATGGTTTGAGGATATAACAACGATCAATGATTGGGTCGTCACTAACACACACTTTCTCAAGACCTTTGTCGGTGTCATCTTTCCCGTAATCGTTCTCAGCATTATTGAGCTGATGGCCCGCGGTGAATCCGAAGGCTGGAAAACAATCGCAGCACTTTCCAACCAGCAAGACGAGAACAAGCATCAAAGAACAACTCGAGCCAATCCTATTGCAGCGAAGATGGTCGCCTGGTGTCTCGCTGTCTGCGCTCTTATGATGTTCTCCCTGATTGCCGTCAACGAGCCAGAGTCCACTATTGTTCTATCCGTATTCGGTGCCGTACTCGCATTGATTTCTGGCATCATTTTATACACATGCCGCAAGTCACAACCCTCTAACACCAACAAGTAATTCAATCTATCCATGATCCACGAATCAGCATGTGACTCACGAAATCTCCGTGAAGAAAAAACAGAATCGGATCTCGTCATCGTCGGCGGTGGTCTGGCAGGCGCGTGCGGGGCCATCACGGCAGCTCGGGAGGGTTTGAAGGTTGTCCTGGTTCAGGATCGTCCTGTGCTTGGTGGCAATGCTTCCAGTGAGGTTCGTCTCTGGATCCTCGGCGCAACTTCACATATGGGAAACAATAACCGCTGGGCGCGTGAAGGCGGCGTGGTCAATGAGGTCATGGAGGAAAACCTCTACCGTAACCGGCAAGGTAACGCGCTGATTTTTGACACCATTCTGCTAGAGAAAGTCGTTGAGGAGAAGAACATCACCCTGCTGCTGAACACAGCCGCCTATGACGTCGAAAAATCCGATGCCGATACCATCTCCGCCGTGCGTGCATTTTGTTCACAAAACTCAACGCAATACCTGCTTAAAGCCCCGCTGTTCTGTGATGCATCGGGCGATGGCATTGTAGGATTTCTCTCTGGTGCCGCTTTCCGTATGGGTGCCGAATCCAAGGAAGAATTCAATGAAGACTTTGCTCCCGAGAAATCTTACGGCGAGTTGTTAGGGCACTCGATGTATTTTTACAGCAAAGACACCGGGACACCCGTCAAATTCACTCCTCCGAGCTGGGCACTCAAGGACATTACCAAAATCCCCCGATACCGTCAGTTCAGCACCAATATGCAGGGCTGCAATTTCTGGTGGATCGAGTATGGTGGCAGGCTAGATACCGTTCACGCAACCGAGGACATTAAGTGGGAGTTATGGAAAGTCGTTTATGGTGTCTGGGACTATATCAAGAACTCGGGAAAATTCCCTGAAGCCGAATCCATGACCCTCGAATGGGTGGGTCATGTGCCGGGGAAGAGAGAGAGCCGACGCTTCGAAGGCGATTACATCATCCACCAGCGAGATGTGATTGAGCAAACTCAGTTTGATGACGTTGTCGCCCACGGTGGTTGGTCAGTGGATCTCCATCCAGCGGACGGTGTCTACGCTGAAGGATCGGGCTGTAATCAATGGCACTCTAAGGGTGTCTACGGGATTCCATACCGTTGCTATTACAGCAAAAACATTAACAACCTCTTTCTAGCAGGACGTATCATCAGTGCTAGCCATGTTGCTTTCGGCAGCACTCGCGTGATGGCGACCTGCGCTGCGGGTGCCCAAGCTGTCGCGGTGGCTGCCACAGTTTGTAAAGAGCAAGCACTCCTGCCACGAGATATCCTCAATGCTAATCATCTGGAGGAGCTTCAAGTAAGACTGGATCGGCTCGGACAATTTCTCCCCGGAAAAAAAATCCTCGATCCCACAGACTTGGCGGTGAAAGCATCCGTCTCCGCCAGCTCTTGCCTCAGCCTATCTGAAATCAAAACGAACAAGGCATGGGTAGCGCTTGACAATGGTTGGGCAATGTTACTTCCGCTCAAAAAGGGAGCCTGTCCCAAGTTCACCTTTGAGTTGAATGCCAATCAATCCGGCTCACTTCGCGTAGAACTCTTGCGATCTGAGAAACTGGGAAATTTCACACCGGACGATCTTCTCGAGGCAATCGAAATTCCCTTTGATGAGGGAGGCTCAAACATTTGCGCAAAATTCCATACGAGCATCAACCGCTCAGGATATCATTTCATTAAATTATGCGAAACTCCATCGGTACACGTGCGCTTGAGTGGCGACCGACTAACAGGTATCCTCGCTGTGACGAATGCCTATAACAAAGCTGTGGCAACCTCTAGCCTACAGAATCCACCCGACGATATCGGGATTGATACGTTCGAGTTTTGGTTACCCAAACGCAGGCCTGAAGGAGGTAATCTGGCAATGCAGATCGATCCACCCATCGAGCTTTTCCATGCCGACAATGCAACGTCGTGGCCTTCGCGACCGGCAAATCTGACGAACGCATGGATTGCAGACCCGAAAGACCAAACACCCGAACTAAAGCTAGAATGGGATAGCCCCATCGAGATCAAACGCGTGATCATTGAGTTTGACCCAGACTGGGATCATCCCATGGAGTCGGTTCTTATGACACATCCCGAAGAGGTCGTTCCCTTCATGCTCAAGGATTTTGATTTAGTGACCGATGATGGAACGATCCTAGTCGAGGTGAGGGATCATCATGGCGCACGCTACGCCCTAACATTAGAGGAGGCAATGAGCATCGGATCATTAACGTTGAGAGTTCACGCTACCCATGGCAGTCCCGCCGCTATTTTTCGCGTAAGGATACTTTTGGACGATGAGATAGCTTCACCAAAATCATGAGATGTGTTAACTTTATCGTAAAATTGATCAACTGAATTACTTTGCGCAGATTAAGATCAGGTCTAGCTTGAACAATGTCATTACAATTGATTCGAAAAACGAAACCTGTGGCTCGGAAAAGACAATAATAGCATTATGAACTCGCAACTTCCTAAACATCATTCTGGGTATCTTCAGACGAAAGGGTTTGCGCTCATTTCAACGATCTCAGTGATGGTTCTTTTGGTCATGATCGCTTTGGCCATGCTGAGCCTATCTACGATTACCCTGCGCGAAAATAAGCAAGGCCAGGCGCAAGCCGAGGCCAAGGCAAATGCTCGTATGGCACTAATGATCGCGCTGGGTGAATTACAGAAATACGCAGGCCCAGATCAGCGGGTAACAGCACGTGCCGATCTCGAAAATGAGAACGCCACCCATAAAAACTGGATCGCCGTGTGGTCGACCGTAGGCGACAAACAACTGCCCATTTATATGGTGAGTGGTAATGCACAATATGGAATCGAAGATCTGGCAGCTCTCAGTGAGTATCCAGATGGCTACCATCTCCCTGACCAGCCATCAAGCAACATGAAAAAGCTCCTCTACCACGGCGCAGAAAATAAGATCGCCCGCGTCTACGCCCCTGCAGTTACTCTGACCAACACGCAGGGGGAACAAAAAGGCTCCTACGCTTACTGGATTTCGGACGAATCCTCGAAGGCAAGAATCAACATCCAAGCTCCTGAAGCCACAAACAGCGATACACTGAGAATCGTCAGATCAAGAACTGCACAAGAAAATGGTATCGCAGCAGTCAATGCAGATTGGTCGGAACTCAAACCAGATGGCAATATTTCAAAGGACCTGTTACTCTCAAATTCCACATTGGGACTCAGTGTTGACAATAACGACGTCCCAAAAACATATGCCCACGACCTAACATCTGGAGGCTATGGCTTGCCTATCAACGTGGTCGATAGCGGCATGAAAGTCGATCTTTCCTATGTAATGGATTCTACAGATACTACAGGAAATCGCACACAAGACTACCTAGGGGGCAAGGCAATGAGCGCTAGCCAAGGCGGATCTACCTACTATCAATTTTCCATAAATGATAAGAATAAATACTTTTTGCTACCTGAATTAAGTGACAATGGCACCAGAGATGCCGGCCCAAACTGGGGCATTCTGTATAATTACGCGAAATCCTACGAAACTAACAAATCATCAGGCGCAACCCCTTTAGCGGGTGCTCCAGCATCTTATCCTGATCTTCGGAAAATCGATTGGTCACCTTACAAATTCGAAGATGGAGGCTCAAGATGGGAGCACGATCTACAGCACCAAAACTCATCTCTCACACCCGTCATATCACATCTTCAACTAGGGTTTTATCTAACCGCTGAAGCGGCACCTGTGCCGCAGGGCATGAAACCCACTGACAAGTTCTATCAACTCAAACTCGGACTCAAACCTATGGTGGGAATCTGGAACCCATATAATGTCAAGATCAGCCAATCACAATACACGTTCGATTGGGCTGTCTATCCCTATCTACGCTTTGGCATCAAGACCCCTTCCGGGCTGCAGAATGCCAGCGGAAATAGTGTTACCTATCAGCACCCGTCATCGACTTGGCTACGTGAAGAATGGTTAGCTGGAAGTACGCTCACATCTCCAGACCCAAGATCTCCTACCAGTCGTTGGTTTCGTATGTTTGTAAAAGACGTTGACTTGGAGCCAGGTGAATTCCGCCTGTTTTCAATTGATGAAGATCTCGTCGTCACAAAATATGATAATGAGTTAAAACCTACTTGGGGAGTCAATGGTCTCTATTCTTTGCCTCTCAATTTTGGTAGTGCCGCAAACAATGGCCCGTCTGACGGGAAACCCATGGTTCTTCATGAAAATGCCCAAGCCTGGATTGGTGACATCTATCTGGAAGATGCCCAGCACCAAGACACGACTACCCACTTTGGTGGTGAGTTCGCAGAAAACAGCTCACGCTCCTGGCTCTCTGTTAGCGGTGGCGGTGGTTCCATTCACCGATTCCCTTCCCTATGGGTAAGTGGAGGTGCTGTAGAAGGCGAAGAATGGACGGTGCCTGAACAGTTGAAAAGTCTTTGGACGCTCTCTGGAGGGACTCAAACTTCCCCAAAGTACCTGATGAGTGATCTTGCCATAGAGCCACGTCACATGGCGACATGGGCATTCCGTTTGCGCACGTCTTCAGATGCTACAGCGAGTAATGTAACGCCCAATCAATCAACCCGTGGTTTTGTTGATTCTAATCCACGTGCAGCATCAGCAAATCCAATTTGGGACGGTTCAAAAAAAGAAGGGGATAACTTCAAAGGTTGGTGGTTTGCATCGCCCTTGGTTGGGGGTGCCCACGAGGGGCAGCACTCAGATTTTGGACCCAATGGCAGAGGAATGATTGCGTGGGGTGAAGCCAATATCCCAGAACCTGAGGTGATGGGGCCTCGCTATCAGGGTTTTGGTGGACTAGCCAATACATCGCTCGGTCAGACTCACGTGCCTATTTTTGATATCCCTCGGGCTCCCCTGGTCTCGCTCGGCCAGTTTCAGCATGCATCGCTATCTCGTTACCAGTATGAGCCAGCCCACCCCTTCGCCAATTCTTATGCCAATGTTAGGCTACCTTTGGATCAAACCTTGCAACTCAATTATGCGGATATGAACGGATTCACCATGCTGGATTCTTCCTACCTTCTTAATAAAAAAATCTGGGACAAATACTTCTTCTCAACGATTGCTCCTGAATACCGGGCCGCATCTGGTTCCGTTGACGATACTTTTCCGCTGGATGAAGTAGCTTTCGGTGGCATGTCCCTACCCAACCCAAGAATGGTTGTGAGGCCCCATCCAGGGGACGAATCATTTGCTGCGATCACATCCGGAGCCGCACCTAATCGTGGCGCAGAAGCTCAGGCGGCACGAATAAGCATTGAAGGAGCATTTAATGTGAACTCCACATCACCGATTGCTTGGAAAGCCCTACTGGCGAGCATGCAAGATTTCGAGTTCCCCGTGATCAGCCCGACAACTGGAGAAACTTCATGGGAAAATACTGATGGCATTCGTTTCCCGCGCTTTGGCCACGTATTACAAAAGGAAGGATACAGCACGGGAGGATCCGCTGAGGATTCAAACTTCTGGCAAGCATACCGCCTACTAACCAATGACGAACTCGATGAACTAGCCACCGAAATCGTTAAGGAAGTCCGCACTCGCGGACCATTCCGCTCGTTGGCCGAATTCGTCAACAGGCATCCCGATCTGGATAACGACGATTTCAGGAGAAAGGGCGCACTACAGGGCGCCTTGGATCGTGTTGTAAACAGTAAACTGGGTGATGACTTTGGTTCCAAAGTCATCGAACCTGAAGGCTTTGATAATGATGTCTATGATTCCGAAAGCCCCACTGCAGGCTATGCAGGCTATATCCTTCAAGGAGACGTGCTACAATCACTAGCCCCCATCCTTCAACCTCGGGCCGATTACTTCCGTATCCGTGCTGTAGGAGAATCGAGCGCCGCCGATGGCACCATCCTCGCCCAAGCGGTATGTGAGGCCTACGTTCAACGCGTCGGAGAATACATCGATACAGTAGACGCTCCTGAGCTAAAGCACGATGACTTAAAACAAGAAGTGAACCGTCGCTTCGGCAGACGCTACCGCATCACATCATTCCGATGGCTGGACGCGAAATCCATCTAACCGATCCATGCGCCTCTTAGAAAAAATCGCGATTCTGATAGCGATATCATGTCTAATCAGCCCAGCGGTGGCCAAGGAAAAACCACCACAGATCCGCACCGATTTATTGGCCGTGAGTTTTGGCAAACCACTACATCTGTATTATCGTGATAGCCAGGGCATATCGAAGCTAGACATCTTCTCCACTGGCATTGGTAGCCCGGTTTATTATAAAGGCGAAGCCGTGTTACATTTTTACAAAAGGAAGCAAGATCTAGCCCCTCCGAAAGAGGGAGTCGCCCCACCCATTCCTGCTGCATCAGTCAAGCTATCTGCAGGAAATCGGCGCACCTTACTTGTATTTGTGACTAATAATAATCAAGTAAATACCAAGGTATACGGCATCTCCGATGCCCAAATGAAAGCAGGTGACTACTATCTGTTTAATTTTTCAAAATTCCCCATCGCTGCAAGAATTGGCCAAGGAGTAAAACCTATCCAGATTGCACCAAGCTCAACCTACATCACCAATGACAGAGCATTGCGTAACAAGCGTATGGATCTTCCCGTAATTTTTTTCTCCCAAGAGAAAGGAAAAAAATACCGCAGAGTCTATTCATCGGTATGGGGGCATTCACATAACCAGCGAACTTTTCTCTTCATGGCCGACACCGGAAACCCTAAAAAGCCCATTGCCTTCCGGCGCTACCGTGAAACGCCCAGTGTGAATACTGTTCCACGTTAGATTTTTCATACTCATCTCATATTTGCGGAACCACTTCAGTAATTCTACATCCCCATTTTCAACTCCCCCTTATTCTGTAGTTCCCAAATGCCTTCATTGGAGGTATGACTCCGCCCATGTGGAAAGGACGTTTCGCAAAAGCCACCGCTGATCTCGTGCAGCAGTATGGGGAATCTATCTCCTATGACTGGCGCATGTACCGGCACGACATCGCGGGATCTATCGCCCACGCGCGCGCGCAGGTGAAGGCTGGACTACTGGACGACGACGAATTTTCGGCGATTGAAAAAGGGCTGCGTGAAGTCGAAAAAGAAATCGAGTCCGGCGAGTTTGAGTTTTCCATTGAGTTGGAGGACATCCACATGAACATCGAAAGTGCGCTGACTCAAAAAATCGGCGCACCCGGAGCCAAGCTTCACACCGCACGCTCGCGTAATGATCAGGTCGCCACAGATAGCCGACTGTATTGTCGGGAGGAAATCGACACCATTACTCAGGAGCTAACATCGCTTCAGAAAGCTCTACTTGCCCAAGCAGAAAAACACGCCGCCTCTGTGATCCCCGGCTACACCCACCTTCAACGTGGTCAGCCAGTTACGGTCGGGCATCATCTGTTAGCCTACGTGGAAATGCTCGACCGCGACAAACAGCGGCTCGCCGACTGCCGCAAGCGGGTCAATGTCTCCCCTCTTGGATCCGGTGCGCTCGCAGGTTCCACTATCAATCTCGACCGTGAACAAATCGCCCAGGAGCTGGGATTTGATCGCGTTACAACCAATTCCATGGACGCCATATCGGACCGCGACTACATGGCAGAGTTTCTTTTTGCCATGGCGCTCGTTGGCACTCATCTATCACGTCTATCAGAAGATCTCATTCTGTGGTGCAGTTCCGAATTTGGTTTTGCGACACTTTCCGACGCGCACACGACAGGATCGTCACTGATGCCGCAGAAAAAGAATCCCGATGTTTGCGAACTGACCCGTGGAAAAACAGGTCGACTTTACGGTAATCTCGTAGCCCTCCTCACCGCCGCCAAAGGGCTTCCCCTGACTTATAACCGTGACCTCCAAGAAGATAAAGAACCGCTTTTTGATTCCATCGATACTCTCAAGCTTGCGCTGCGAGTGAACACAGAAATGATTGCCGACATGCAGATTAATGTCGATGTCTGCGAGGCAGCGGCCTCTGATCCACTTCTTCTCGCGACCGACCTTGCCGATTATCTGGTAAAAAACGGCGTCCCTTTCCGCCAAGCGCACGAACTTGTCGGCAAAGCGGTTGCCGTCAGCGTAGAATCAGGCACTCCGCTCAACCAGCTCGATCTTACCCAGATTTCCGAGCACTACAGCGCTGACGCCCAAGAAGTATTTGATCTGCAAACTGCCCTGTCCGCTAGAACTAATCCTGGTGCACCGAGTATTGAGAATGTGCGCGAGCAGGTCAGCCTATGGAGTGGTAGTTTGTAACTCCCAACTCACTGTCGCGCGTCATCCCTAGCCAGATTCTACGTACCTTAGTAAGATGCGGTTTACAAAACCGCGCTCCATGCTTAGCTTAGCTTTGTCATGAAAAACTACCTTACTCTCGCCGCCGTTCTCTCCGCATTTTTCTTCATCGCTGCTCCTCAAGCATCTGCTCACTGCGAGGTTCCCTGTGGCATTTTCTCGGATGACAATGTTATCAAAGAACTCCACGTCACCCAGCAGACCATAGCCAAGTCAATGGTGCTCATCAATGAGCTATCCAAAGACCCTAGCAAAAATGCCAACCAACTCACCCGCTGGGTCATGACTAAGGAAAACCACGCCATCAAAATCCAAAACACGATGCTACAATACTTCCTCGCTCAACGCATCAAGCTGGCCGAAATGGAGAGCGACAAGGAATCTTACCTGAACAAGCTCACACTCGCACACAAGGTCATTGTCCTCGCCATGAAGAGCAAGCAGACGACCGATGAAAAAACCGCCAACGCTCTCCACGATGCTATCCACGCGTTCGAAAAGGCATACGCAGCGAAAAAATAGCTCACCGTTTTGCCACGTTTACCGTGTGGCAGATCTCACAGCTTTTGCCATCGCACCCACGTGCGGTGCAATGCTCCCTGCCGTAGAAAATAATCTGTAGGTGCAGCTTGTTCCACTTTCCCTCAGGGAAGAGCCTTTTACAGTAGCGCTCGGTCTCAACGACATTTTTACCCGGTGAAAGGCGCCAGCGCTTTGCCAAGCGGTGGATGTGGGTGTCTACTGGAAACGCTGGCACGCCAAATGCCTGAGCCATAACGACAGAGGCAGTTTTATGACCTACGCCGGGCAGCGCTTCTAATGCTTCAAAATCGGCTGGCACATTTCCCCCATGCTCATTGACTAATATCGATGACAGCTCGGAAATCGCCTTGGATTTTCTCGGAGACAGCCCGCACGGTCGGATGATCGCTTTGATTTCTTCCACAGGCACCTTCATCATGTCCTGAGGTGTGCTAGCCAGCTCAAACAATGCGGGAGTTACCTGATTGACACGGATGTCCGTGCATTGCGCAGACAGCAGTACAGCCACGAGCAGGGTGAAGGTATCGGTATGATCCAGCGGGATGGGAGTCTCAGGATAAAGCTCCTCTAACCTCTGTACAATAAAATCGGCACGTTCTTGTTTCGTCACAACGAAACCTTAACGTGCCGAGCAAGTGCGTCAGCAAAAATTTAGAGCGCGCCGTGCTTTTCCAGCTCTCTGATAGCAACTTCGTTGCGCATGTGGTGCTTGCATCTCACATACATTGAGCGGCAGTGATTAAAGCGAGTGCGTCCTTTTAGCAGAGCCAAACTACGCTTGTAAGAACCCCACTGAATGACAGTGATTTCGGCTTTGCGTGTGCCCCACTTATTCATCTTGCCCAATGAAGGCTTAAAAATATCAATGGTGTTGGTGCCAACGAGAGCCGAGCCGTAATCATCTACGACATAAGTGTGCGGCAAGCCTTTGATTTTGAACATAGTGCCAAGTGGATAGAGCGCCCAGTCAGCAGCTGCACTGCGGATAGTGCCATACTTCAAAATACCGCCACTAGCATTCATCCGGCCAGGTGCTCCTGGCTCATTTTCCATGTGTGAATATGCCGTAGTACGAACGTAGCGGGTACGGTCTGAGTGCTTTGTGTATGTGGGGAAGCCATGCTTATCCTTCGCTAGATTCTGAGCCTTAGCGACAACTGAAGGCGATGCTGGCTCTGGGAGAAAACTGTCAGCCGACTTGGAAATCGACGACTTATCAATCGTAGGAATCGAGGAAAGGTTCGATGAACAACTGGTCAGCGCTAGAAGAGAAATCACTGAGAATCCTGCAAGAATTGGGCGTAAATACGTCATAGGTCTATAGGTTTGAGGTCTTTGGGTTGGTTAGCTTGGGATTACTATTCACCGTATAAAAAACAATCCACGGCGTCTCCGTGGATACTTCTTCGGCGCGCTCTCAATACTGCACAGAATGTGTACAGACAAGTTTTTTCCATAGAAATCAGATTGAAAACAAACAAGGCGGATTCAATAACCCACTCTAAATAAGCACGTTAAAACTATTCATTAAAACTCTAATCTGTAAATGCAGCTGGTATGAAAGATGCATCGGAAGACTCGTCCACCGCCAAGCTAATTTGATCACGAATCACATCTAGCGATATCGGAGGTAAGTATCCAGACAGGCAATCCATCAATGCATCACTCGCATTCAACTCCTCCGTGATCATCAATCGACGGGCTTTGACAGCAATTGCCTCGGCTGCTCCAGGTGTCAATAGCTCGGGCACTTTGCCCATCAGGCCAGTCTCGCTTTCATCCACGCCAGCGACATCAACTCCCTTACGCAGGCATAAAGCTCTCAATAGCTCCCAACCCTCGCGAGCATTCGCACACGGAAAGAGTGGGATTTTTACATCGACCCGCCCGGGTCGCTTAAGATCAACCTCGATTAAGTCGGGTCGACTAGAAGCCAGCACCCAGAGAATCTTTCCCCGATTACGCGTATCAGACATTTCTTTTGCCATCATCGAGTATACCCGGCTGGACACTCCCGAATCTCCAGAGCCCGCGGCTCGCCTTCCAAGAGCCTGATCGGCCTCATCAATAAAAACGATGCATCGACCAAGTGCGTGCAGCAGCGAAAATATTTTCTCCAAATTCTCCTCGGTGCTACCTACCCAGCGATCACGAAAATTCTTCAGAGTAACAACTGGAACTCCGGCCTCGCCCGCAAGGCACTCCACCAGGTAGGTTTTACCCGTGCCCACAGGGCCACAAAAAAGGTATCCCATCGGCATTGCTTCCAGATCATTTTTATTCCACAGGGTAATATCTTGCCTCAGCCATTTCTTCACACCGTCCAACCCGATCAGTCCTTCAAAATCTCTATCAGGCTCAACAAAATCGATCAGCCCACCACAATCGCGCTCAACTAAGGCACGCTTCAATTCGGAGAGATCAGTTTCCTCGAGCGGTTTTTTAGCATGTTCACGACGTAGGAGCAAAATCTCCACCGAGCTCAGAGTTGAGCCAGTCAGTCGCGCAGCCGGTAGCGAAAAGTCATCACGAAAATTTACCAAGGCAGTTGGGCAATCTTTATCAAGCATTTCCAGAGCCGTAGTCATTTCATATTCCGACGGCAGAGGCACTTCGATCGTCGCCACACGTGGGCTTCGAGAAACAAGCGGATGCAGGCCATTCAGGTTTTCAGAAACAAGAAACGCCACCTGGCCATGTGCCTGGAGACGCATCTCAGCACCCCAGCTACGCAGAATGGAGGCCATTGCGTTAAGTTCATGATTGTGAGCATTGGGCAAAGCTGGGCAGATCATCTGCGCCTGCCGGATGATGACCGCCACCTTAGGACTCTCCGCCCCCACTGACTGGAGGTTTTTACAGTATTTTAGATAGTGTGTCAGTGCCCTGACCGCCGCCATTGGCTCATCGGGTAGATCACGGCCATCCTTGATCGTGGGCCACTGGGAAAACACATCACCGCCACGCTCGACACGGAGTCCCTGCCCCGGATCATAACTCAGGATCACATCAAATCTGGGAACCAGCGAAGCTTCAATGAAATCCTGCAGTGACCCAAGGCGGCTTTTATTTTTCCCAGGCACGAGCAAGCGGTCATTGACGTTGCCATGCAGCAGAAAACACCCCGCCGCACCACTTTCGTAGTTACTAATCACTTCAGAAGCCCAATTTGGTAAACTCATCGCAAGATAGCTAACACCATTGTACGGACTTTGTCAGCAGCAGATATTTCGGGCTGCATCTCATACATGAACCTTGACCCATGCCCAAGTAATATGGTTGAAATGTATATGTTTGCCTCATTTACCCCCACTCATCTGGCCGCGCTTAGCTCTCTGGCGTTGTTTAGCCAAGATAGCAGTGCCCAGGAAACTATCACTCAGGCTGAGTCACTCCAACAGACTCAGATTAAAGGCTTGCTCGTCGTCAAGCTGGACAATGGCTCATTTGCTGGAGCTGCCTCACAGATGAACGCCACTGCCGTGAAAAAAGACAGTGGCTTTGAGATCGGCTTTAATCAGTCAGTTGGGACAATGATGACCAAGGCTACTACTGAAGTTGATAAATTCATCCGTGTTAGGCACGCAGATAAGCTCCCCTCTGGCATGCGTATAGAGTTCTCTTTTGCAGACAAATACTCGCCCAAAGATGGCCCTTCGGCGGCTGTTGTATGTGCGCTCATGGCCGACTCCATCATTTCAGGAAAGGAAATCGACCCAGGCTTCGCCGCGACTGGTGATATGACGGCGACGGGCGCAGTTCAGCCTGTAGGTGGAGTCGCTTCAAAAATAAAAGGTGCTATACGAAAAAAGTGTACTCATGTCGGCATTCCCGAAGCTAATAAAAGTAGTATTACGGATGCTTATCTACTTCAGGGAATCAAACCGCTATTTCAAATTCAGGTGTTCACACTAAAAACCTTCGAACAAGCCTCACATTTAGCCTCTGTAAAGCGACCTGGTGATGTTCAAAAAGCACTGGATGAATTTGCTCTTGTTCAATCAGCTCTGCAGAAAAACAAAAAATATATCTACAACGGCAAAGTGCGCTCAAAGCTTCGCAACATCGTCAAACTCACACCAAACCATCTTTCCGCACGTTTGCTTTATTTACACAGCGTGAAGAAAGCGCCAAAAAAACTTTCCTTGTTAGGTTCATTAACCGGAATCGACAATGCGGGCGGCAAGCTAGGATCGATGCTTCAAGACGGTAGCTTTATGAAGCCAGGTAGCCTGGGTGATGATGTCCTCACAGATCTTGTCTACGAGTTGTCCCGCTTACGTCCTATGCTGGACGATAGAACAAGGCGATACGCCGACAGCTATCTGGACATTGCCAATTTTTTCAAACGCCACCGCGATAGAAATAGAATCAATGCTCAGCTCAGTAGAGAACTTAAGACCTTGGTCGCAGCGATTGGTATTGAACGCAAAAAACTGCTAAACAATCCTGAAATCCGTGAGGAACTCATGGATAATTAAGCCCTAACAGTTTTTCCCAGATAATTAGAATAACTCCAACTGGGCAGTGTCTTTTTCTTCTTGCAGCTTAACACCCAGACCAAAGAGCCTCACAGCTTTCCCTTCCCCACGCGACCACGCTTCATTTAAGAGCTCTTCATAAACAGATCTGTCTTGAATAACAGATGCGCGCTCAGCAGTAGTGCGAGTAAAATCGACAAACTTCAGTTTTACGACCAGAGATTTGATCTTTCGATTCCGATACTTCCCAAGCAGAGTTTGCTCGATCTCGTCTTGAAGAATCCCTAACACCCCACGCAATCCCTCTGGACTGTAGATATCTTCAGCGAAAGTTCTCTCCTTACTGATTGATTTCCGAACCCTGTCGGTGGTGACAGCGCGAGTATCGTGCCCACGACATAATTCGTATAGCTCAAGCCCCCATTTCCCAAATCTGTTGGTTAATTCCAGTTTGCTGAAGTTCTGTAAATCACCGCATGTTTTTACGGCAATTTTTTCAAGTTTGCCCCGCATCTTTTTTCCTACGCCCCAGAGCTTAGTCACAGGAAGTTCACGCATGAATTCGTCTACCTGATCAGGAGTGATCTCAAACTGCCCGTTAGGCTTGTTCCAGTCACTGGCAATTTTCGCGAGCATTTTGTTGGATCCAATTCCTGCAGACGCGGCCAGACCTGTTTCCTCACAAATTTGAGCCCGTATCTCGCGAGCAATAGCAGAGCCTTCAGTCGTCCAGTGGCTGAGATCAAGATAGGCTTCGTCTAATGATAGCGGCTCAATCTTGTCCGTGAAACGTCCCATGATAGCGCGAATACGTGCCGACTCTGCGCGGTACAAATCAAACCTAACAGGTAACATAATCAATTGCGGACACAACTGTAACGCCTTGAAGCCTGGCATAGCAGAGCGGCAACCATATTTTCTAGCTTCGTAATTTGCCGCACAAATCACCCCCCTCTTACTGGCACCTCCAACAGCCACGGGCTTCCCCTTTAGCTCAGGATTCTCACGTTCCTCTATAGCCGCATAAAAGCAGTCCATATCGATGTGGATGCAGAGCCTCATAAAAAAATACCGCCGACCGGGATCGAACCGGTACGATTGTTACCAATCAACGGATTTTAAATCCGTCGCGTCTACCAATTCCGCCACGGCGGCGTGGGGAAGTCCGCTCGGTTACCCGAACAGGCGTGCAGACTAGGAGCGCCTTTTGATTTCGTCAATGGCTGCTTGCAGAGATTTTTTGGCCTGCCCTTCTTTTTCTGTCATCACCTCCTCGATATGCAATATCGCAGGCTCTGTTGCCGTTTTTCCTAAAATAGCAGACGCTGAGGTAATACGACTGGCATCCATCTCTTTTAACTTAGGTAAAAGGAGCACTTGGGCACCACTACCAAGGGAAATCATTGTCTCACTCCAAGCCACAGGATCCTTTTCCCAGAGTTCAAGAAGTAGCTCGCCAGCCTCATCGACTTCAAATTTAATCAGAAAATCCATGGCATCTTGGCTCATCTTGCCCTCATTATGGATTTTCTTTGCAGCTTCTAGGACAGGTTTTTCTGCCCCAGCACCGGGAAGCGCCCAAGTTTTAAGCGCTCTGATAATTTCTAGTTGAAGCTCGGTGTTACTCTCCGGAAGCATTTTAATCAGCTTCTGAGTGATATCATCTCTTCTGGCGCGAGGTTCAGCACTTGCTAGTCGCTTTACTGCATCCATTTTTACTTTTGGATCAATGCTATCGAGTGCTTTAAGGTTTTGTGTTTCAAAATCAAGGCTTTCTGGATCCAGAACCTTATACTGATCAAGCTTGGCGAGTTTTGAATTTTCAACCATCACATCAACCACGCGCAAATCTTTGGATATTTTCTCAATCCGCCCGAATTTTGTACAAAGTGCCGCAATTTCCTCGATAGTCATTGTCTGATTGACCAAAAGAATAAGCCCCATTGAATCGTTCTCGCCTCGATCGTATGAGGTTTCCCTACTTTTCTTATCCGTCGATTCGTACAGATAGGCACCAATTGATCTTCTTAACTGGGGAGATGCGTTTCGGACAAAAACAGCCACCACACCCTCTTTAGGGTTTGCTCTCAAAGCATTCTCTACAGGGTCATAACCAATCTCGAATAGATATTCATCAATGCCCGCAGGAGATCCAGTTGAATTTGGAGTATTGGGTGATGTCGCTGTGTCACTGCTCTGCGGTAAATCTACGACAGAGGCTTGCGTGGGATTACCAGGAAATAACACTGGCATTGAGAGAAGAGCCAGTGACCCAATCAGCGATATCATGATACCTTTCGGCTTTCTGTTTACTGAACCATACATTACGAGGCATGATCCTACCAGTGCTGTAAATCCGCATAGAATAAAACGATTTTGAGTCACCATATCCCTCATCGCACCCTCTTTCCCTCCGGCTAGCAGGAAAATCACAACAATCAGTAGCATGAGCAGTAAACCGCTGACCATGGCCAAGGTTCTCCTCGGCCGTGGCGGCCCGATCATGCCTGGGTCAATATCTGGCTTATACTGAGCCTGCTTAAACTGCACCTCCGTAGCATCGGGTGTATTTCTACCAAAGCGCTCCAGATGAGAATCCCTTTTCTCACCGGGATAGAATTTTTTTTTCTCTGCGACGATTTCGTCCATCGAAACCTTAAATCGGCCATCGCATGAACCACATTCCACGGTTTTTCCGAGGAAATCTTCGGTCACATCAAATCGCTGGCTACATTCCGGGCACTGAATTCTCATGGTCTTTATTGTAATACGTCTGGCTGATTAGAGTATGCAGACACACTATCCGTTCACTCTTATTTTGACCACCAAGAAAAAAGATCTTTATTCCATCACCTGCACTTGCTCATTCGTCGGCGCTCGTTTAGTAATCAAACCATGCTAGCCGAAATTCAGTCCCTGCTTATCTTGCAGGATCGTGACCAACGTATCGAATCGCTTGAGAGTGATCTTAAACTCATCCCTCTGAGCAAAGATAGAGCCAAGGAGCGGCTTGCCAACGACCTGGCAGCCGTTGAGGCGGCTAAGAAGGCGATTCAAGAAAACGAGATCGCCATTAAGAATCTCGAACTCGATATTGGCACTCGCAAAGACACTCTCTCCAAACTCAAAGTCCAGCAGTACGAAACAAAGAAAAACGAGGAGTTCACAGCACTCGGAAAGGAAATCGAACGCTACGACCAAGAAGTCGATGACTACGAGACAAGTGAGCTAGAACTGATGGAAAATGCGGATCTGCTTGGTGAAAAACGTAAGCAAGCCGAGGACGCCCTGGCTTTAACACAAAGCATGGTCGATGAGGAAATCACCCAGCTTGACCAGCGCGCTAGCGAGTGCTCAAAGCAACTCGAAGAAGTCCAGTCCGAGCGGACTAAACTAGCCACTGACATCGATGAAGATCTGCTCTCACTTTACGAAAGACTGATGAAATCCAAGGGTGGCAATGCCATCGTCTCCGCAGACAAAGGTCAGTGCAGCGGATGCCATATGAAGCTCGTCCCCGCCACGCTCATCAGCGTGCAGTCAGAAAAGGACGTTACCCAATGCGAGAACTGCGGCCGCATCCTTCATCTCTAGTTTGTCATGACAGTTGATTCCGTCACAGAGCTGCTCAAGCAGGTGCCCTATCCAGGTTTCTCCAGAGATATCGTCTCATTTGGCTTGGTTAAAAATATCGAGATCGAAGATGGTGTTGTAACCGTCAACATCTCTGTCCAGACCAACGATGCAAAAGTCGCTGAAAAGATTTTTAATGACTGCCACGCGATCCTTGATCCTCTGCCCGAAGTTAAGCACGCTCGGATCGAACTCGATGTCCAGGCACCCGCAGCGCAGGCTGGCAGCCCGGGCGAAACCGGAGTTAGAAATGCAATCCCTGGAGTTAAACACATCATTGCCATTGCATCAGGAAAAGGAGGCGTCGGGAAATCCACTGTCTCGTCTAACCTAGCCGCAGCACTTTCCAAGCAAGGCCACAAAGTCGGCTTGTGCGACTGCGATCTTTACGGACCATCGGTCGCCCACATGTTCGGAAGCAATGAGCGCCCATTGGCTACCGAGGACAACCAGATCATCCCCATCGAGGCGCACGGCATCAAGCTGATGTCCATGGGTTTCTTGTTAGAAGACGCATCCCCCGTCATCGTCCGAGGTCCTCTCGCCACTCGCTATACCCAGCAGTTTCTCCAAAACGTCGAATGGGGTGAACTCGACTACCTCATCCTCGATCTTCCACCCGGCACAGGCGACATCCAGCTAACTATCGTGCAGACCATCGCACTCACTGGCGCTGTGATTGTGACAACACCTCAAGAAGTAGCATTAATCGACGCGCGCAAGGCGATCTCGATGTTCGACAAAGTCAACGTGCCCATCCTAGGACTTGTGGAAAACATGGCATGGTTCGAGTGCGACCACGGCACACGTTATCCTATTTTCGGAGAAGGCGGAGGTGCCAAGGAAGCTGAGAAATTGAAGATCCCGCTCCTTGGTCAAATCCCGATCAATATCGCAACACGCCAACAAGGTGACTCGGGAAAACCCGTCGCTCTACTTTCCACCGGGGAAAACTCAGCCAGCACCGCATTTACCGACATCGCAAAAAAACTCCTGAGTCCTATTTCCTAAAATATGACACCCGACTCCATCGAAGAAATCATGCGCCGTGTGCATCTCCTTGAGATCAAGGCGCGAAGGTTGGCTCGGGAAACTTTCAGTGGTGAATACCAATCATCCTTCAAGGGCAGCGGCCTGGATTTCGAAGACTACCGGGAATACCAACACGGTGACGAAACGCGCTTTATCGATTGGAATGTGACCGCCCGAAAGGATCACCCCTACATCCGCACATTTCGGGAAGAGCGCGAACTCTCGGTCATCTTAGCCGTCGATGTTTCGGGATCTTCCCTCTACGGCAGCAAACAGCTGAGCAAACGGGAACTTGCCGCCGAACTGGCCGCGGTGCTCGCATTCAGCGCTAATTTTAATGGTGATAAAACAGGCCTGTTACTCTTCGCCAATGAGCCACTGCTCTACCTCCCACCAGCCAAGGGCAACAAACATGTCCTACGGATGATTCGTGAGATCCTTGCCGCCCAGCCGGACGACCCACGGACATCGATTCCTGCCGCATGTGATTTCCTGCTTCACACCGTTAAGAGGAAAGCCTTGGTTTTTATGATTTCGGATTTTTTTGCCCACGATCTTCACAGACCCCTCGGAGCTCTGGCGAGCAAGCACGATGCCATTGCCCTACGCGTGATTGACCCTGCCGAGCAGAAACTCCCTCGCGTCGGCACGATCACGATGAATGATCCCGAGACGGGCTGGCAGACCACGGTGAATACAAATAACAGCCACTTGCGCATGGGCTTCGATAAGCTCACCCGCCGTCACGAAGAGGGAATCACCCGATTATTCAAGAAACAGGGTATCGATCACCTCAAACTTTCAACAACTGGAGACTATCTGCCGCAGTTGCATCGTTTATTTCGCATGCGCACACACCGACGAAACAGCTAGACACTACCAATTCCTTGCCAGAAATACGAGACATCACAGACCCTACGGAATTTATCCCCGAGCCCACAACTCCATGGTGGATCTGGGCTCTTGTGGCATTCGGTATTCTTGCCCTCATCGCTTTGATTGTTTTGCTCATTAGGAAAAACAAGCCCAAGCGCGCTCGCAAGACACTTCTCGATAAGGCTCGCGCAAGGCTGGAAGCCCTCAAACAAGAAGCTCCCAATTTAGCGCCTGAGACAGTTGCCACGCGCACATCCATGATTATCCGGCTCTATTTGGAATCGGCATTTGAAGACCCGGCTCTGTTTGAAACTGACGAGGAATTCACTCTCCGTCCTAATGCCCTAAAAGCGCTCCATCCGGATACGCGAAGTAAAATCACCGATCACCTCAAGCAGCTAACCAATCTCAAATACGAGCCTAACACTGCTCAAGATATCGCGAACCAAAAGGCGACAGGACTCATCGACGAAGCCGGAGAAATCCTGGCAGTCATCGAATTGCATCCTGACAACCGACACCCAGCACCAGCCTCCTGAACTCTCTCCTCCAGCATCTAACACTTGCGAATCCTTGGTGGCTCCTCGGATGGCTATTGCTTATACCCTTGATGTTCCTTCACCGGAGAACAGGCAGCCCCTCATCCATCACTTACTCAAGCCTGTCCATTCTTGTTAGCCTTGGGCAAAAACCTAACCGCTTCCCCGGCGCCATCTCGCTCGCACTGATGCTGCTCGCCCTTGCATCAGCGTTTATTGCCCTTGCTCGTCCTCAATGGGTGAATGAATACAAAGAGCGTAAGGCGAGCGGAATCGACATCATCCTTGCCCTGGATATTTCCCACTCGATGGAAATTGTCGATTTCACACTCAATGGACGCCAAGCCCAACGCATCACGGCGGCTAAATCGACGGCTGAAACGTTTATCAAACAACGCCCTAACGACCGCATCGGCATCGTCGCCTTTTCAGGAAGACCTTACGTGACGAGCCCAATCACTCTGGAGCATGAATGGCTCATCGATCAGCTCCGCGACCTCAGACCGGGACTCGTTAAAGAGCAAGGCACAGCGATCGGCTCAGCCATAGCCGCATCTGCGACCCGACTCAACGAGCGTGATGCTAAAAGTAAGGTTGTGGTGCTTGTCACTGACGGCTCAAGCAACTCAGGTCGGATCGCACCTATTGAAGCAGCGAAGCACGCCGCCACGCTGAACGTTAAGGTCTACGCTATTGCCATCGGCACTGAGGAAGGCCGGCTCCTCAACGGCATGCAGAGCCATCCTCAGCAAGAATTTGACACAGAAACACTCGAAAAAATCGCCGAGATTACCAAGGGAGAATATTTCCGCGTACGCGATACCGACAAGCTCCGTGACACCTTCCAATCGATTGATCAGCTTGAAAAAACCGACGTTAAGCAGCATATTACCATTACACGTGAAGAGTGGTTTCCCTGGTTTGCTGCTGCCGCATTCATCTTCGCCATCCTCTCACTTACCATTCATTCCCTCAATCCACCACCTTCGCCGTAGGCGCAGGAAATTCTAAATACTAAGCTCTAAATCCTAAACCCTGCAGATAAGAGATCCACAGCATTCGTCTACCTAATGACGGAATTACCGAATCACTAAATCACAGAATCACCCATGTCCTTCCTCCACCCCGGCTGGCTAATGTTAGGCCTAATCCTCCCCTTGGTTCTCCTGGGCGCGGTTCTTGCCTACCGTTCACGTGGCAAGGCATGGCGTCGACTTGTTGCTCCTCGGCTACGTACACAGCTTGTCAGCGAAGCTCCTCAAACACGCCGCTGGCTCGCACTTTCGTTCGGGCTGTTAGGATGCCTGCTACTCATCTTCGTCATTGCGAGGCCTTACAAAGGAAAAACCACAATGACTGAGGAAGTCCGCACCCGCAACATCCTCATTGCAGTGGATACCTCGAGGTCCATGCTCGTCAAGGATGGTTCCCCCGATCGCATGGCATCCGCCAAAGCCATGGCACTGGAAATAACCAACACATTTCCCAATGATCGCATCGGAATCATTGCTTTTTCTGGTGCCTCTGTGCTGCTGGCACCGATGACTATCGACCACTTGTCTATCCGCGACACCATCGGACAGCTCGACACGGAAATCATCCCCTCGGGCGGATCAAATCTCGCGGCAGCAGCCAAAACGGCGATCAAAACTTTTGATAAAATGAGCCACAATTCCAATGCCTTGATCATCATCAGTGACGGTGAGGATCACAGCCAGGCGATTGAGAATGTTGCTGAACAAATACGTGAAGGAAAATTCGCTGTCAGCACTGTCGCGGTCGGAACTAAAGACGGAGGTATGATTCCTGACCCAAGGTATCCAGACGGCAAATACCGGGACGTTCGTGGAAATCCCGTCCACAGCAAAATGCTCCCCGATGCACTCGTAACTCTCTCTGAAGCTGGCGGCGGAAAATACACAGAAGCTAGCTCTGGCGCTCCAGCAATCATTCGTGATTCACTCGCATTTCTCGAAAGCGATCAACAAGAAGGCCGCCAGATATCGCTTCCCAATGAGCAGTATCATTGGTTTCTTATCCCCGCTATTCTCTGTCTCATCGCGTCCATGATTACACGTTCAAATCTTATTTCGGCTAACAAATCAACCCCTGTCGCTGTTGGTTTGATTCTTTTGATTTCAATTTTTGACAGCCGTGCAGCCACCGACCTCGAGCTTGCCACCTCTGCATACGAAAATAAGGATTACCCAGCTGCGATGGAGTCTTTTGAAAAAGCACTCAATAACGCGAAAGGCGACGACCAGCGTGCTATTGAGTTCTCTCTCGGCAGCACTGCTTATCGAATGAAAGATTGGTCACAGGCATCACGATATTTTTCTAAATCTTTACTAACAACTGACAAAAGCCTCAGAGAGTCTTCACACTACAACATGGGCAACACTCTGTTTCAGTCGGCATGGAGTCTATTCAAACCAGCCAATGATCCTGATGAGGAAGAAGCCAAGAACACCACGTCTTTTAAGGTCGATGATATAAAATTAGTCATCACACAGCTCGAAGACGCTGTCACACACTACTCCGCTGCCCTCGAATTAAATAATCAGCACGAAGACTCCTTGTTTAATCGCAGAGAAGCCGAAAAGCTTCTGGAAAAACTCAAGGAGCAGCAGAAGGAGGAAGAAGAACAGAAAGACGACGGGGAACCGCAACAAGGTAAAGGTGATAAACCGAAGGAAAAGGGCGATCAATCTGAACAAAAAGGTCAAGGCAACCAACCATCCGATAATCCTGAAAAAGGTGATCAAGATCAACCTCCAGAGAAACCCGACGACGGAGACAGCAACAAGTCAGAGCAAGGCGAGCAGCCCGACCAACCCGCCAAAGAACAAAAACAACAACCTGGTGAAACCGACGAAGCATACGCAGCACGCATCTTGAAGGACAATTCAGATGCCGAAACTCGCCCCGTAAAAAGCCGCTTCCTACGCATGCGCCGCCCCGCGAAGGACTGGTAGTTTCTTCAATGAATAATGTATAGTGGATAACGGATAATGCTTGAACCGATGGAACCTGATCGCCCAAATGCATTGAAGGAAAAGAGCTTCGCGTTTGCTCTACATTGCGTAAAAATGGCTCAATATCTGCAAACTGAGAAACGTGAATTCATACTCTCAAAACAGCTTATCCGAAGCGGCACCTCGATTGGAGCAATGATTAGAGAAGCTGAGCACGCAGAGAGCAGAGCCGACTTCACACACAAAATGAGTATCGCTCTCAAAGAAGCGAACGAAACACACTACTGGCTCGATCTGCTTCATCAGTCTAAATACATCAGGGGCACCCATGCACTCTTCCATATCACCAGATATCATTGAGTTACTCAAGTTACTAACAGCAACCGTAAAAACTTCCAAACGCAAATAGTTATCAACTATCCATTATCTATTATCATTTTTTGTTTATCCGTGCTCATTTTGCATGGTCAAACTAACAGTACCAGCTACGCAGAGGCTTATCTGACGAACAAGTATCTCATCCCTGGTGAGCAGACGCTACTCTGGGTGAGTGTGCAGGGAGGCAGGCCAGATAGTCGGCCACTGATTCCTGAAGTCGACGGAGCTGTGATCAACTTCGCGCAAGAAGGTGTGCGCATGGGAAACAATAGGGAACTGACCCAAGTCTTCATTTACAGAGTCAGTGCCCCTAACGCCGGGAAGTATATCATCCCGCCGATCTCTCTTAGCTCCGGCGGCAAACGACTCCTGACTGACCCACTGGTGTTTAATGTAGCACCCTTATCGCAACTCAAATCTATCCCTACTGGGATTGGCAACAACACCATCAAAATCGGCTGGTTTCCGGAGAAAACCACCCTGTATCAGGGAGAGGTATGCCCGGTAGTGCTTAAGGTCTACGCGCCCTCGCGTCTGCGGGTTGCTAATTTCGGGTTGCCTGACCCACAGAAGGAAAACTGTTTGGCATGGAGATTTTCACTGCCTAATCGGCGGCAGTCTTCCACAACGACGATTGACGGGGAGACCCATGAGATCATGCGCTACGCCACCACACTCAGTGGTATTGCTGCGGGTAAGGCCACTCTTGGACCTAGCAAATTACGCCTGATTATTCGTGAGCGAGTGATTGATCCTCGCTTCGGCCCAAGACTCTCTGAAAAACCTGTCCATCTCACACTACCCAAGCTTGATTTCACCATTCTCCCGTTACCTGATAATGCACCCAAAAGTTTTACCGGCGCCATCGGTAGATTCCAAATTACAGCGACCACTGATAAGACCGAACTCAAGGACACAGATTCCACCGAGGTCATTCTCCACATTGATGGCACCGGAAACCTGCCTACGGTCAAGCCACCCACTTTGAGTGATGACACATGGAAAGTCATCGACACTGCCAAGGTCACGCGTGGCGAGGAACGACGCTTCACCAGTGGCAGAGTCACTTACCGTCAGCTGCTGAGACCTACATCAGGCAGTGTTACGGCTATTCCATACTACGAGTTCAGCTACTTCGATCCCTCTGACAAAAAATACTACGAGATCAACACCCCCGCCATCCCCGTCAGCATCATAGCAACCAATCCATCCCCTGCTGCCACGCAAAACGAATCCGAGCGCCCTAACACGAACACGCCTCCGGAAAAAATGAAGGATATCCTCGGCTTCATTGACAAACCAGCATCCTCCCACTCAACACTCAAAATTAAAAATTCAAACCTCTGGCACCTTATGCCAGCAGCCCTTGCGCTACTCATCATTGGTTATGCTGCCAGGCAGCGCCAACAGCGGAAGCGACTCCTCAACCCAGATGCAGATGAAAAAAAGCAGGCTCTTGGCAAACTCGCAGAGGCTCCTGACACACGCACCTTTTACCGCCGTGCCGGCCGTATCATTGATCGCTGGCATCACAGCGGGGCTGGGCAGGAATCTCTTGCAGAAATCATCGCAGAGAGAAATGCCATCTGTTTCCAACCGGACGGCACACCAGTTCCAGACATCGCACCCGACCGGAAAACAACCATCATCAATTTGCTCAAACGCAGCACAAAAACCATCATCCTGCTATCTACCATTTTCATTACCGCTGACCTCTCCGCGCAGGATAAGAACTCAACACTCAAAACTCAAAACTCAACATTCGTCACAGCCCGCGATGCCTGGAAAACAGGAAACTACCAACAAGCCATCGATCTCTACAAAAAGCAATATCCAGATCCTAACACCACCCCCGCAGATATCTCATACAATCTAGGCAACTGCCACCACCGCCTCGGCGAGCCCGGCCTAGCAGCCCTCGCGTGGCGGCGTGCACTAGTCATCGACCCAACCCACAAACTGGCTCGAAAAAACCTGCGTTTCATCGAAATCGATCAAAACGCAAATGTGCCGGAGACCTTCGCATGGCAATCCCATCTCGCGATTACAAGTTCCGGCACCTACTACTTCATCCTCTACGCCTGTGGCTGGATCATCGTGCTTGCCACACTCTTTTTGCTACTCAATCTAAGCAAAAAACGTATCCTAACAGGCTCCATCATCACCATATGCCTTGCAGCTCTCATCGTGTGCGCCTCTGCCTTCGCAATTTTCTACTATCCAGATGGCTACCGAAACGGTGACATAGAAAAACAAGCCGTCATTATCTCCACAACGCCCCTCTACGAAGAAGCCCACCGCAGCTCTAGCAACTCAACACTCAACACTCAAAATTCAACACTCAAACTTGCACCTGCAAGTTTGGTCAGAGTCAACGCCAGCCGTGGCCCATGGCTTCACATCACTACATTTGATGAAGAGGAAGGCTGGGTGGAAGTTGGAAACATAAGTAGAGTCATAAAAAACAAATAGATACAATGAAAACCACCCTCATCCTCTTCTCACTCTTCATTTCCATAGCTTCGATACTCACAGCGGAGCCCACGGCAGCTCGTGACTGGAAAGCCAAGTCTGGTCACACGGTGAAGGCCAGTGCAATCAAAGTCGAGGACGGCAAAGTTCACCTGAAAAAATCCAATGGTAAAGTCATCCGAGTGCCACTCGACAAGCTATCTCCCGCCGACCAAACATTGCTTAAAGAGCATTTTAAAATTTCTGATGAGGCTACGGTAGAGAGCGGGAGTAGCGCGAAAGCCGCAGAAGGTCTCCCCCACCCGCTTGGAGAAGTCAGCGGCCCAGTCGATGCGGGAGGAGGCTCAACCTACTTCGTTTATTTACCCAAAAGCCTGAAGCAGGATCGTAAAGCGCCCCTGCTTTTTTACACCAATGCCGGAGGAGGCAATAAAAACCACATCAGCAGCCTCAGTGAGTATGCTGAAGCCTTTGGCTGGGTTCTGGCGGTATCGGTTCAATCGAAAAATAAAGATGGCTGGGAGCTAAATACGAAGAATTGCAAAAACTGCCTGGAACACATCCTTACCAATCTCCCCGTTGATAAGGACAGACTGCACTACACGGGAAACTCCGGCGGAGGTGCTCAGGCATTTGTTAATACGACCATCAAATCAGCCTACGGGGTGATGCCTAACATTGGCTACATTCCTCAGCAGACCAACGAACGCACGACCGTGATCTATGGACTTGGCGGCGGTAATGATTACAATCGCTACCTCACCGCACACGCGGCAGACAAATACAAAAAGAATGGATTTCACAGGATGACCAAACACGGGCACGGAAGCGCCCCCCACGATCACCGTGGCGATGGTATGTTCTGGATGCACTGCAAGTTCCTAGGAAAAGAAAAAAGAAAACACGCCGACGAGGCGAAGGATTTTGAACTCTCCAGCCTTCAGTGGCTTACAGAAATGAAGAACAAGAATCCCATGCGCGCGTATTCGAACGCCGTGTTTTTCAAAGAAATTTACGAACCTTCAGATAACAACGCCAAAGCTCTCGAAAAACTCATCACCGAGCTCGCTGCAACGAAGGACAATGTGCTGTATCACGAAGGCCTGTTAGGAATCGACAACATTTCCGGAAAATATTTTGCACCACTGGGTAAGAATGGCGGATCGAAGATGAAGCATGAATCACCCAAAGCAGCGCGAGCAGCGGAGAAGCTGAAGGAAACCCATGGCCAAATCCCGGCAATCTCTGAGGTCTTGGATGCTATCATCAAACCCACGGTGGGAGGCTAATCGCCTATTATTCTAACCAGTTAATCCGCAGAGCCACACCATCAGTTGAGTTTCCTTTTTTCAGGCCATCTTAATTTTTCAATTTCAGGTCTTGTGTATTGCTCTTTATAATCATCCACACGCGAGCGCATCTGCTTGAGAATTTTTGCGTGTTTGGGATCGCTGACTAGATTGATCAATTGATCTGGGTCACTTTTTAAATCATAGAGCATTTCAACGATCGGCTGCTGCTGGTAATATCTTGCGTAGGTATATCGCCCCGCGTGGACACCTCTCCAGTTAGCCAGCTTTTTATTGCTCGAGTGAAATTCGTTAAAGAAATCTTCACGCCACTTAGCCGGATGATCACCTCTTAAAAATGGAACGAGACTCTCGCCTTGATATTTTTTGGGTATTTCGACTCCAGCTAAGTCAAGCATCGTGGCAGGGAGATCCAGATTAGTGACCAATTGCGAGAATGTGCGCCCCTTGGATGAACCCTCTGCTCGCGGATCAAAGATGATCATTGGCACGCGCAACGACTCTTCGTAGTGGCTCCACTTCCCCGCAAAACCACGATTACCCATGTAAAAACCATTGTCTGCCGTGTAAATAACGATCGTGTTTTTCTCAAGCCCATGTGCCTTGATTTCTTTTTGCACACGAGCAATCACTTGATCCATGCCTGTGAGCATACGGAAATAAGCACGCATGTTTGTTTGGTATTTTTCAGGAGTATCCCAGCGCCAGTGCCAGCGAACTCGATTTAATGAGTTTTTAAGAAAGTCCGGCTGCATGTCGAAATACTTCGGATCAGAAAGCTTGGGTCTGTCAATTTCCACAT
>JBGCEU010000059.1:0-5553 GCA_045106535.1 Akkermansiaceae bacterium
AATTCGTGAAGTTTGAAGCTTTCAGTTTAAAGTGTTCAGACATGGGCTGACGTATTCGTTTTGCCTAATACTTTAATCAAAGGGAGTCCCAATGGGGCTCCCTTTTTGGTTGGGTGATAGTTGCTGGGGGTTCCGCGAAGGTTACTCGCCTTCTTTATTGTTAGGAGGTGCTTCATCGGGTTTCCGAAAATACTCTTCACCGAAAGGATCGTCATTCTTGTGCCTATGATAGTCTTCGTGACCCCAGACACCGCCACAGACCCATGCCTCGTCTTTTTTATGCATAGCGAGGATCATTAGTTTGGAGGAATCATAGAATGAAACCTTTGCAAGAGGGGGGTTACCGCCGCTCATCGTGATGGCTTGAATCTGGAGCATTCTGGCGGGAGCTTTGTTTGATTTGTCGACTCTAGGCAAGAGGGTGTCTATGATGCCTCCATTGTTGAGGTATTTAAGTCGCTGCTTAATGGTGTTATTTTCTAAAAAAGAAAAATCAATTTTTCTGTGGTAGTTCATACCATCAAGCCGCTTGGTGATGGCGAGTCTTCCGAGTGGATCAATTGTCAATTTGCATGCATCAATAATTCGATCATGGGACGGCGTGTAGTAACCGTTGGTGATAAACTCTAGCAGAAATCGTTCGCCTTCTTCCGAGAGCAGTGCCGCAGGCATGTGATTGTTTTTAAGGTCAATAGCAAAAGGTATCATTCCGAGTGAGTCGTAATGGGTAGCTTGTATCCGCATTATTTTAAGTAGTAGACCCTGCGGATCATCACCTTTCCCAGTTAGGGCCTTCCAAGAGCCGTTAGAGAGAATAGCTTTTAGTATTTTTGACGTCTCATTTGAGAGGTTTTTCTTTTGCTCTGAAGACAGTTCACTTGATTTGTATTTGTCTATTGGGGGAAGTTTCAATAAATCCAATAAATCTTCTCTTGGGATCGGTGCACGTTGGGTGTAAGCATTTTGAAGTTTGGCGAAGGTGCTATCGTAGGACGAAATATTGTGAGCTAGCTTAGCAATCGATGAACGAAGCGGAGAAAGGTTTAACCGCGCCTTCCCATCCCCAACGCCTATTTTAATTGTTCGCGGGATTTGTTCCATCATCCGAGCTCTATGCTCAGATTCCAGAACAGCAAAATAGCCCATCGTACGTGTACCTTTACCTTTTTTGTAAATATGAGCATCGGTATACACTCCTTGCCCCAAGGCGGTAGGTGGGCCGTCGTCACAAAGCTCTGCCCGTGAAGCGATTACTCTGAAAGCCTGCACGGACTTCTTGTCATTTAGCGTCAATGATCTCTCAAACATCTCTTTCTTCTTGTCTGACATGAAATCAAAGCGGTTTCCTTTGTGGCCTTTCCAGTGAACATCCACCTTATCTTTGTAGATGTTCGCTGTGACCATGAATGCGTCACCAGTATTGTATGCGGAGCCGATCCAAGAAATCGAATAGTCTGCGCTCTTATCCAGTTTGTAAGCTTTTATCTCTTCCCCTCCATCTTGTGACAGGGCAGGCAAAGAACATCCCAGAAATGCTAACAAAATTGCGGTGTGCGAATAACGAAACATAGGGTTATGCTAACGAATCCACAGAACCGTATCAAGCAGATAGGATTGCTGGCTAAAACAAGAAAGCCCCGCCGGGCGGGCGGGGCTTTCTGTTTGGTGTTGTCTTTGACAGGACGACGAAAAGTCGGTGTGGATCTTAAGTGGCGTAGCGCTCGAGGATGGTTTTGGTGAGGTCGGCTAGCTTGTGTAGCAGGGGAGTGGGGAGACCGATTTCCTGGCCTGTCTGGATGAGGTGGTTGGCGATGGTTTCCTGCATTTGCCCGACTTGGATTTGGAGTTGCTCGATGTTGATTTGTAGTGGGCTCGACCACGCATGGTTTTCCGCATGTGCTGTTGTGGAAGCCGCGAGAGTGGCTTTGAGCGCGGTGTAGCTCGGTAGTTTTTCGATGATGACCTGGGCGATGGTGTCTTCGACTGATTGAGTGGAATCATCGTCAGCTTGGCTGGGGAAGGCGAGTTTTTCAATACAGCCCAGAGCAAAACCGTTGAGTTCGGCGGTGGTGATCGCTTTTTCCTCGGGTGTCTGTTGTGGCGGGCTGGCAGGTCGGTCAAATCTGACGGAGTCACGAGGTGGGCTGCTTGGTGAGCCAAAATGGGCAGAATGACGGTAACGGAAGTGTTGGGCGGTATCGAATCGGGGTCTCATGGGTAAAACGACGGTTGGAATTAAAAGGTGACTAAAATTGGTTCGTTTGGTTAATTATGGCAATTGTAAACGAGAAGCGTGATATTAATCCTTATAAAACAATGGTTAGTTTAGGTTATTAAGGAAATATTAAATACCAGATAATGTTAAATTACCTGCAGTTTTGGGAGTTTTTAGAGGTGTTTTGGTAATTTTCTTGCCCGATATGGGTAATTAAGGTAATTTGTCCTCGTGTCTGGTTTCAATACGCACCAAAAATTAACCGAAACCCTGGAGCAAATGCACCAGGAGATGAGTGTTGAGCAGATGCGTCTGTACCAGGCTTACGTGACGAAGTCGCTTGAGGCGCGTGAGGCAGAGCAGGCTTTGCAGATTGCCATGGAGCAGGACGAGGGAGGTGATGCCCACACATCCGAGGCTCTGGGCAGTGTTCGCAGGGTGCTTGCCGATCAGAAATTCCGCCTGTCAGGAAACGAGTGCGTATTGCTCGCCTGTTTGAGTAAACGACTCGAGGGTGAAGACTTCACTGATACCAAGCGGATCAATATTTTACTGCACAGCTTCAGCCGCAAGCCATCGAACACCACCAAGGTTGTCGATAGTCTGGAAAAGAAGGAGTTTCTGGAAATCCGTAGCGATGGATTACATGCACACAAGATGTACTGTCTGACCGACCGTGGTCAGCATCATGTGTGGGCATTGTTAGAAAGGCTTACCGGGGAAAGCGGCAGCGATCGATTGGCAGTGGTTGATTAATCCTTATCTAGGGCAATTGGTCCTAGTAAATTAACGAGTACATCGTCGTCCAGCTTGAGCTGGTTCAGGGAGGCGGTGAGGATGGAGTCTGAGATGCCGGATTTTTTGACCTGCATCTGCTGGATGCGCTGCTCGACGGTGCCTTTGCAGATGAGCTTGTGTACGAAGACGGGTTTGTCTTGGCCGATGCGGTAGGCGCGGTCGGTGGCCTGGTTTTCGGCGGCGGGGTTCCACCAGGGGTCGTAGTGGATGACGGTGTCGGCATTTGTCAGGGTGAGTCCTGTGCCACCAGCCTTGAGTGAGATGAGGAAAACCTCGGCAGCACCTGACTGGAATTGCTCGACCATTTCCTGGCGGTTTTTGCTTGCTCCTGTTAGTTTGAGATAAGTGGTATCTGTTGCGATCAGATGCTCCTCGATAATATCCAGCATCGAGGTGAACTGGGAGAACAGGAGGACTTTTCTGTTTTCCTGTTTTAAGGTTCCTAACAAATCCACTAAGTAGTCAAATTTGGAGGAAGTTGCCAATTGTTGGTTACCAGTTGCCAGTTTGGTTGACGCTACGAGACCTGGGTGGCAGCAAATTTGGCGAAGCTTAAGCAGGGCGTCGAGAAACACGATCTGTGCCTGCTGCCCGGTCTTGGCGGCGAGGGCGCGGCGCACGTGCTTGTCCATGGTGGCTCGCACGGTCTCGTAGAGGTCTTTTTCATCCTCGCCAAGCTCGATGAGGTGAGGGATTTCGGTTTTGGGTGGCAGCTCGGTGGCGACCTGATCTTTAGTGCGGCGCAGGATGAGTGGGCCGACCTTGGTGGCGAGTGCGTCGGCGCGTTTCTGGTTCTGGTTTTTTTCAATCGGGTTTCTGAATGTCTCGCGGAACGTTTCGGGGTCGCCTAACAGTCCCGGCATCAGGAAGTCAAACAGGCTCCAGAGCTCGCCGAGGTGGTTTTCAATGGGGGTGCCAGATAAACAAATGCGGTGGCGTGCGTTGAGCTGGCGCACGGCGGTTGAGACCTGAGCCGACGGGTTTTTGATATGTTGCGCTTCATCCAAAACTAACAGATGAAATTCCTGTGCTGAAGAATGCTCCAAGTCGCGGTGGAGTAATGCGTAAGAGGTGAGGGCGAGGTCGGTTTCGTTAAGTTGGGCGAAACGCTGATGTCGGTCGGATCCCTGGAGAATAGTTACCCTGAGAGATGGCGCAAATTTTGCCGCTTCGCGTTGCCAGTTTTTCACCACGCTTGTTGGCGCAATGACGAGGCAGGGTAGGGTGTTTCCTTTCTCTTTTTCCGCGAGAATATGGGTGAGTGTCTGCATGGTTTTTCCTAGACCCATGTCATCGGCGAGGATGCCGTGCAGGTCGTTGTTAGAAAGGAACTGCATCCACTGAAATCCCTCTGACTGATATTCCCTCAGCGTTGCTTGCAAGGTTGAGGGGATTTCAGAGTGTTGAGTTTTGAATGTTGAGTTTTGAGTGGCTAGGGCGGTGATTTCTGGAGGCGTAGAGGGGTTCTCGATGTCCTCGGAGATGTTTGTTAGGATCTCTGCCGCTTCTATCTTGTGCATACGAATTGGTTTGCCGGAGAACTGGTAGTCCATCAGCTCGCCGAGGTGAGTGAGGATGCGGCGGAAGCGACCGACTGGTAACGTCAGCCCGCGTCCGTCTGGCAGAAAGACGAGAAACTCCTGCCCGTCTGGCATGTCCTGGGTGAGTTCGAGGAAATTGTAATCAACCAGTGTGGCGAGGATGGGCTGTAAGTCCATGCGTTCGCCATCGACTTCAAATCCTGCCGACAGGGAAAACCAGCCGCGGCCTTCGTCGATGATTTCGGTTTTGAATGTGGCGGCATTGAAGTGCAGCGGCTTCGCGATGGTATCGTGGGCGAAGCTGACTTTCCACCCGCGTTTTTCGAGTGCGGGTGCTCCTTCGTGGCGAAAACGTTGCCAGTAGAGCGATGGCTGCCATTCCTTTTTGTTAGGTGTCCAGAGGGTTCCTTGGGAGAGATCGGGACGTGTGATTTTTTTTAACGAATGAGGCGGTTCCTCCGCTCCGGGCAGCAGGTCGAGTGCGTAGAGCGTGTTCAGTGCCGTCATTTCGGCAGAGCGGTCGCGGGGCTTGGCGATGTTTCCAGCGGGATCAAGCGGATGTTTCGCATTACCATAATCGGCGAAGGCGGTGGCATATAGCTCAGGCAACCATTGAAAATCATCACCAGCAGGGCGTTTCTGGATATGCAGTCGGAAGGTGGCCGTGCTGGGTGTCTCTGGCGCGGGTTGTATTTTTTCCGTCAGTGTTTCCGTAGCAGGTTCGTCTGTTAGGATGCCAAATGCGGATTCAAGTCTGCCAGGTCGCGATAGGTGCTCGATGGCGGCAGCGGCGTGTTCGCAGCATGTCTTCACCGGACATGTGCAGGAGGTATCGAGCTGGACGGTTTCATTTTCCTCCCAGAGTGCCAGTGTGACTTCGTGTTGGTGGCCGGACTTCTCCATCACCTGAGCGATGATTTCTACATCCCTGGTGTCGAGATTTTCAGCAGAGCAATGGCCGACCTGACGGGCACGCGCGATCTTGTAGCCAGCGCTGGC